>JABWCD010000012.1 GCA_013359265.1 Candidatus Hydrogenedentota bacterium | reverse complement strand
ATCTGCTCTTCCGTAAACCGCTTCTTCTTCATCTCGGACCTCCTTCATGCCCGGAGATCCTAACATTCCAACTGGTCTACTTTTAGGGGAGCACGCCCACCCCACGAACCTTCCAAGTGCGCCCATTCGATATCCGTGTCTTCACCCGGAGGGTTATGGGACGGCGATACTACAATGCACGAAAGCAGACAGTCATCCACGAACGCTTGCGCAGGCTCGACATACGGCTCCTTTTCGAGCGAATCCAATACGCGCACGCTCGAATCAGATTCGTATCGCAGTGCGACCCAGTGCAGGTTCCCATTTTGCCGCCGGCGAATGAGCGCAGCCGCCATCTTGTTGTCTTTCATGCTTGAAGTGATTTCGTCCGCGGCGTCAGGAATCGACAGATACACGCGTTCGTAGGAGAATCCGTCTTGGACCAGTACGCGCAATATATCCGGCTGAAGCGTCCCAATTGATTCCGGATCGAGCGGGTTGGCAGTACGGTCGACGCCGAGCCGAAACCGCAGGTTCTCTAAGTCTGGATTCAAACCGAAAGCGGAATAGATTGTGCGGAGGGTGTGCAGCCCGCATGTATGACTTTCCAACTGTACTTCGGGGGCGACTTCGCGCAATTCTTGTTGCGCAAGCTGTATCGCGTGAGGACCGCCCACTTTTTTGGCAACCTCCCGTTGCCACTGCCGGACAAGTGGGATAGAGATAATCACGAGGACGACTGATAGAACGGCTGATACAGCGCAGCAGCCAAGAAATCTACGTTTGCATCCCTTCTTCATTTTGTCTTTCGCTTGATGATCACCGCCCAATCCTTCTCCGCATCCTCCGGCGGATTACCAATCGACTGTGCCGATCCGCCGGCGATGTCCACACCGTTTTTCGGCTCGCCGCCCGCGCGCGGATTGAACCATCGTACGCGGTACGCACCCTTTGGCAGTGTCACCGAAAGCCCCGTTGCGGGCCACGCATAGATTGCGTAGGCCTCGCCCGGTTTCGCGAGGCACCACGCGTTGCCGCCGCTTACCACGTCGTTTGCAGGTTCCATTTGAGAGAACGGCAACCTCGCGAAAAACTCCAATGCGTAGCGAGTCTGGTCCCACATGATGTCGCGGGACCGCCAGTCTTCGCACGTGATGTCGTTGTGCGCGTACTTGTATCCGAACAACCACTCCGCGCCGGACCCGCCCGCCATCAGGTTTCCCCACAGGGCGTGCTTGCGCACGTCGTCATGATCCGGATCGTCTGCGTCCGGTTTCACGCCCGTGTCCGCGGGCCCGATCTCGTCGTTGCACACGAACCAGGGCTTGCCTGCATCCGCCGATCGTTCTACCCACTTTATCGTCTCCTTATAGGTCTGTTCGGCCTTCCCAAACTGCAGCGATGGGCCGTCCAGGTTCTTCTCGCCCAGCAATGGCGTGTACACCTCGTCGCGCTGGCTCGGGAACGTGTGAATTACGATCGGGTGGTCGTAGGGGTCGAGGTCGCGTATGTGCGCGAAAAACGCGCGGCGCTGTTCCTCCGTATTCGTGTTTTCTTCGCCAATGTTCCACACCACGGCGGGATGGTGGGCGAATCGCGCAACGATTTCGCGAAAGTACAATCTGCGTTCCGGGCCCAGTTCGCCGCCGTCGAGCAGTTGATCGTTCTCCTGCTCTTGAAACACGACGTGCAGCATAAGCCCGAGACGGTCCATGTGCCGGAATACGGTCTCCCACTGGTCGAGCTTGCTGCAATCGAATCGGAACCGTTCGGACTCGCTCGTCCACGGCCAGACGTCTTTACCGTCGCCCTTCACGTTCATCGTTAGAAAGTAAACCGAATTCATGCCCTTGCTCGCGAGATAATTGAGCGCGCCGACGATGTTCTTTCCCTTACCGCCTTGCCACGTCGGATCGCCCTCGCGAAAGTCGCGCGCGTGCGGTTCGTACCTGTGCGTAGGTTTCGTCTGATCGAAATCGGCGAACGCCAGAAAATTCTCCGGACTGTCCGCGCCGCCTTTCAGATACCATTTCTTCGATTCCGCGAAACGCAGGTACCGCTTGCCGACGTACTGCAGCGCTCCCGCCGAATAGAATCCCGGCGCGAGCGGGTCCGCCGGTCCGACTCTGAACGAGCCCGTTTCGCCGTCCGGCGGACACGCTTCACCGGTGTTCGGGTCGTCAGCGGTCGCGACGTTCGGGCCTTTGCGGAACGACACGCGGTAGGTCCACTCGCCTTCTTCGTCCGGCATGAAGTGCGCGCGCCACACGTCGCCCGCGTCCGCGCTCGTTTCCACTGCGTTGCCGTCCGCCGCGAAATAGCCGGGCACAACCACCTGTTTGCCGCCATGCGTAAACGTCACCGTCATGCGAAAGTCCGTGAACGGATTCGGGTCCGCACCTTCGCTAGTGGACGGTCCTGCAACCGAGACCGTGTACGGTTGCCACTTTGCGTGGTGCGAAATTTCGGCCGGCTTGTACCCGACCGCTCGCGCGAATCGTCCCAGTATGCGGTTCTGTTTTGAATTGCGGTTGCCCGCGCTGTTGTCCTGCCAATCGCCCTCAGCGCACACGAGCACCGCGTTCAGACTCGGAATCACGGCACTCGAATTCCCGCGTGCGCCGATCGACATAAACATGTCCGCCGGCGCGTCCGGCCACATGCGCGTCTGGGGGTGCGTGCCGCCCGTTTCGTTGAACCACCAGTTAAACCCATACGCGCCCGGCCCTGCATCGCTGAAATGGTTCGAGCCGCCCCCATAAGTTCCAATCTGCAAGTAATCGTTCGTCTCCGCGTCGGAAGACAACGCGAGGTCTTTCGGCGTCTGCGGCGCGCAGTACTCGTCGAAGTAGCGCCGCGGCAAGAGCTGTTTGTCCCCCCAGCGTCCCTTGTTCAACCACAGCCAATCGATTCGCGCGAAGTCCCGCACAGATGCCGACAGCCGCGCGCGATCGCTCCATTGCAACCCATCTTCGAACTGCAACGCCCCGAGCCGCCTGGGATTGTCGGCAACGGTCTTTGCGTCGGCCTTGAACACCTTGTCGAATAGCGTCTTCTGATAAAGCTGGATCGCAAAATCGTTGTACGCCCACGCAGCGCCCGGCGCTTCCGGCCGCGCGTATCCGCCCATCATCGCGCCGAGATGCCGAAACGTCATCGTCTCGTCTTTTTCCGAAAGCGGCCACCCGAAATCTGCGATGCGCTGATCGACGTCTTTCACCTGTCCTTCTTCGATCGCGAAAAAGAGCAGGGTGCTCAACACCGGCTTCGCGGACGACGCCCAATCCCGAACCTCCGTCTGATCGCCCCACGTCTTCACGACGAAACCGTCTTTCACCACGCACCCGCGCCCACCAAGCTCCTCCGCAATCGTGTTCAACGCTGCCCCGTCAACTCCCAGCGACCGCGGATCGCGAGACTCCCACGTTTTGCCCGGGAACACATTCTCGCCATAGCAGACGCCGCAACAATGTGCCGCCACCACAACAGAACACAGCAAACGCGAAATCCGTGAAATCATCGAATTAAAACCCCTATGGTGGAATGCATTTATCGGATAATACCACGCACCGTGAAAGGGTTCCCCGAAGAGTTTGTATTCCCATTGAGCTTCCTGACATGATCCGTATCTCTGCGGCTTTCATGCCCCAACGGGCGCAACGTTAAGGTACTGGACGATGACCAAACGAATGCTTTTGTGCGTGATGGCGCTTGCGATATGCGTGGCGCCCGCCGTTTCCGCGCGTGCCGAACTCAAGGTCGGCATCGCGTCAATCAACGTAACCCCCGATCCCCTGCTGCCGGTGTCCGGCGGAGTGCCGGACCCCGGCGAACGTCCGCCCGCGGCGACCAAGAAGCAGGGAGAACTCGAAGCGCGCGCGCTCGTGATCGAAAACAGCGGCACGAAGGTCGCTATCGTTAGCGTGCCGTACCTCGGGTTCTCGAGCACCGTCGGAAATAAGGTGCGCGAGCAGGTCAAAGGCATCAAGCCGGAGAACATCATCATCGGTTCGACGCACGTTCATAGCGCGCCGGACATGTATGCGTTTCCCATTAACGAAAAAGGCGAGACGCTGGCCGATCTGAAGTACATTGAAAAGTCCTGCTCTTTAGTCGCCAAATGCATCAACGAAGCGAACGGCAAGCTCGCGCCGGCATCCGTAAAGATTGCACAAGCCGAGGCGGCCGAGCGGATCGCCTACAACTACTACGCGCCGAAACTCTACGACCGGCGCTGCAACGTCATGCAGTTCCTCGGCGCTGACGGCAAGGCCATTGCCACGCTGGTGAACTACGCGATCCACCCGGAAGTGATCGGGCCGAACCAGGGCATCTGCAGTCCGGACGTGATTGGGCCGCTCCACGATCGCATCGCCGCACAGGGCGGCGGTATGGCCATCTTCATGAACAGCGCGCAGGGCGGCATGGTCACTGCCGACTGCCGCGGAGAAGATGGAAAGGACGTCCAGACCTGGGACGAGTGTGTGCGCATTGGCAACCTGCTTGCGGATGAGGCGCTCCGCATTGTGAAAGATGCGCCGGTCCAAGAGGACCCGATGCTCTACTGCGCGGCCAAGCGCATTTCGTTTCCGATCGAGTCTGACAACATGAAGTTCATTGTCGCCTACTCCCCGATGAAAGCGTCGTTGAACTCCGACGGGACGATCTCGACGACGCTCAATCTCGTGAACTTTGGCACGGCGCAGATTCTCACCATCCCCGGCGAGGCGCTGCCTAACATCGGGTTCTACCTGAAGCGCAAAATGTATGGTGAGCAGAACTTCCTGTTCGGCCTGACCAACGACGCCTTTGGGTACATCCTCACCAAGGAGGACTTCAACAGCTTCGAGCGGTACAACTACGTCACGCGTACGTCCCTCGGCGAACAGACCGGACCGATCCTCATCGACGAGAGCCTGAAGCTCGTCGAGGAATCGCCCCGTCCAACGGGTGCGAAATCGTAGCCATCCCGGCCCGCTAAAGTTTTCCGGGCCAAATGCCGATAAACGGTACGAAGAGATGCCCGGAAGGGGTAGACCAGCTTCGGATACGGAGGTCCATATGGCTGGAATAACAGGAGTTACTTCGGGAACGCCCTTGGCAAGCGGCACGGAATTGGCGATTGCGTATCAGGCGGCGGCCCTGAAGAAGGAAGTGCAGGTCGCGCGCGACATCGGGACGGCAGCGCTCACGCTGATCCAGTCCCTCGTGGCCAACTCGGAAATTGGCCAGAACTTGGACGTCGCGGCGTAACACCGCACATTAGCGAGCTTGGCGCGAACGGCCGGCCACGGATGACCGGCCGTTTTTTGCTTTTTGCAGGCGGTTCCGCTATCGCGCGGTCCTCCATTCCGTCCACATTGTCCACCGTGCTACCCTGCGCCTATGTCCAAGTTTGGCGTATCGCAACAAAAGGAAATCGAACTCCTGCGGCGTATGGAATCCTGCGGCCTGCGCGAGGCCGACCTCGTGGAGCAGTTCGTTAAGGCCAGCGGCCCCGGAGGCCAGCACGTAAACAAGACGCAGACCGGCGTTCTACTCACGCACCGTCCGACCGGCCTCGAAGTGAAGATGACGAAGGAACGCTCGCAGGCCCTGAACCGGTTCTTTGCGCGCCGCCGCCTTTGCGAACTCATTGAAATAAAACAACTTGGCGGTGCGAGCCCAGAAGCCAAACGCACCGCGAAACTGCGCAAACAGAAAGATCGCCGGCGCAGGCGGGCCGTCGTACAACCAGGCGGCGGTGAAGAAAGCCGCTGAGCGCGCCTGGGGTTGGGCCTGTTTTGAATTAGCTTGGCTTGGGTGTGTCGGATTCGGTGGCGGGCGTTGTGGTCGGGGAGCCGCGCGCAGGCGTCCGTTTGGCCATGAGATTCTCAATCACGCTCCACACCAGCCACACCACGGCTCCCGCAACGATCGCCATGACCAGCGCGATGGTCACCGGCATGACGATGCTCATCACGGCGCGTCCTCATTCGGTACGAGCGGGGGAGGGGGGACCACGACGGGCGTCTCGCGCTCGACCCGTTTCGGTTGGCCTTCCTGCAATTGCTTGGCGGCAGCCGCCGTTTCGCCAATTTGCCGTTTCAGATCGTCGATTTGACCGCGCAGTTCTTCGAGCTGTTCCGTCATTGCTGCGTTCGATTGACGCAACTGCCAGTTCGCCTTCCGCAGTTCCTCGTGCGCCCGCATTATCTCGTCAGACGGCGCGGGTCGCACCGTGGAAGTTGCGGGCGGAGCGGGAATGGTCTCAGGTACGGCCGGCATCGATGGCGGTGTCGGCATCTTCGCCGCGGGCGCCGCAGGCGATTTGATTTGCGCCGTCTCCGCTTCGAGCGACAACGCGTCGAACCACGCTGTACCGCGAAAGCGCAGTACGCACCGGACGACCACGAAATCCGTATCGATTGGCGCGACCAAGCTTAGTTCCACCGGCGTCCAGTCATGCGTCCCGGTCAGAAGGCCGCTCGATGCGGTCGACTCCTGCAGCACGAGCCGCAACGGGTTTCTCGAATAACACTGCACCCAGACCGCGGCCTCGGTCGCGTTTTCCGTCTTGACCATGCCGTTCAGATGCAGGCGCTTGCCGCGCACGTCCGCGAGGACGTTCTGGCTCCAGTTGTTCGCGGGGTCCTCGATATACGGCGAATCGATAGACAGCTTCACCGATGCGCTTCCGTCTTTCGCCACACGCTGATCGTAGAAAGACGACGCGCCTTGTTTGGGCTGGACAAAGACGCTCCAGGCCGCGGGAGAACCGTCGCTCACCACTTCAAAGCTGGGATTCTTCAGCAGGTTTTCCGCGCCGGCATTCAGCGCGAGCGCAAGGGCCAGTAGCGGTACCAATCGCATGCGCGCAGCGTATCAGGGCAACAAATAGCTGTCAATGGAGGGTCGGGAGGCCTTTGAATCCTATCTCGCCGCACGATTGTAACCCGCTCTACTCGACCACGACTTCCCGCGAGCCGTTGTCCCGCACCAACACCGTTACGTCCTGAGCCGATGCCTTGTGCCGTGTGATGCGCATGACGAAGTGCGCACTGGACCGCACGTTGCGTTCGGCGTAGTCACGGGCCGCCGCTTCGTCGTCGAATACCTCGATGTTGATGTTATCGAACCCGGCGCATTCGTCTCGCAGCCGCTTCCCGACAGTTTTCAATTCCTCGTCGGTGGCGCCCGGCCTGACCGCGCAGATCATCCCGCGCAGCGAGGTAACATTGCCTTCGAGTTCCTTGGCCTGATCAGGCGTTCGGCCCCATTCCTTCACGGCGAGGTAGCCGCGTTCGCCGTAGTCAACCGCCGGCGCGGGGATTGCCGCCGGTATCTCGGGGACCGGCGGTGCGGCGGCATCATCGATTCCCCGATCCAATTCAGCTTGTGTCGCGAGGTCTTTCTTCAGGCGCCGGTTCTCGTCGCCCAGTTCACCGACAAGGTACGCAAGCGCGGCGTCGACAGTTTCCTGCAAACGCGCCACGTCGCGTCGAAGGTCCTGCACCTCGATGCGCAGTTCCTGAACATCGTCCTCGTGTTGGTCCTGCGGGGGCGGCGCGTCACTTACGTCCGGCACGGGCACGTCAATCGGTGCGGACTCGACACGCTCCGAGGCAATCTCGTTCAACTGCGACTTTAACTGGTCGAGCGGGTCCACCGAAGTGTTGCCTGGCGCCGCGGAAGGGGCCGTTGGTGGCGTGTCGCCCGCCGAGGCGGTGACAGTACTGATTGCGGGCGCGGGGCCGGCAACTGCCGCGGACGAAACGGACTCCGCCCGGGCCGGCGTTTTGGTTGGCAGGCAACCGGAAATCGCCAATCCGGCGGAGATCGCCACGAGTGTTAGCGCGATTCGTGACATACGGCGAGTACTATAGCATGCAATCGCCCGTAGGGGCGCCAGCAACCTCGACTTCCTGTTTCCCGTGTCCACAGCAAGTCCTACGCTTTTCCGGACGTCAATTCAGCCCTGCAAAAAGTAACGCTTCACGTTGGGCCGCGGATGACGTTATGGGCTACACCAGTTCCTCCAGTTCATCCACGAGCGTCGCGAACCGCTTCATGGCGGTGGCCACCGGTTCTGGGCGCTCCATGTCCACGCCGGCGTCACGCAGCAGATCGAGGGGGAATTTCGATCCGCCGCTCTTCAGGAAGTTGAGGTATTGGTCGCGTTCCTTCGGACCGCCGTTCAGGACGCGTTGCGACAGCGCGATCGCGGCCGAAATGCCCGTTGCGTACTTGTACACGTAGAAGGCGTGATAGAAATGCGGAATGCGCAGACCTTCGAGCGATAGCTCGTCGTCAATGGTGAAGCGTGGTCCGAAATAGCGATCGAGCAGTTTGCGGTATTCGAGTCGAATACGATCGAGCGTCAATGGCTCGCCCGCCTCGGCGATCGCGTGAAGCACTTTCTCGAACTCCGCGAACATAGTCTGGCGTACCAGCGTGCCGCGGATTTCGTCGATTTCCTTGTTGATTAGAAACGCGCGGGACTTCCTGTCCTTTGCCCGATCGAGAAGGTACTTATTCAACAACTGTTCGTTAAACGTGGACGCGACTTCGGCCACGAAAATTGTGTAACCGTAATATTGGAACGGCTGGTGTTTCGCGCTGAAGTACGTGTGCATCGAGTGGCCCGCTTCGTGCGCGAGCGTGAACATGCTGTCAATCGTGTCCGGGCGGTAGTTCATCAGAATATAGGGCGGTCCGATATACCCGCCCGAAGAGAACGCCCCACTGCGTTTCCCCTTGTTCTCGTAACGGTCCGCCCAACGTCCTCCGTTCAACCCCGCCCCGAGGACATTGACGTAACCGCTGCCCAACGGCTCGAGCGCATCGCAAACGGTCTTGACCGCTTTGTCCCACGGAATGTTTACGCGTCCCTGCTCGACAATCGGCACGTAGGTATCGTAAACGCGCAATTCCTTCAGTTTGAGCGCTTTCTTGCGCACGTCAAGATAGCGGTGGACTGTTTTCAGGTTGTCGTGGACCGCCTTGATCAGGCTGTCGTATACGGCGACGGGAATTTTGTCGTGAAATAGGGATCCTTCCCGCGCGGAGGGGTAGCTGCGCGCCCGCGCATAATAGACGTCCTGAAGCACGGACCCGCTCAGCGTCGCGGCGATCGTGTTCGCGTGTTCCTCGTAACTCCTGTAAAACTTGTGAAACGCCTCCTTGCGCACGCTGCGTTTTGGCGACTCGAGCAGGCTCCGGAAAGACCCGTGGGTCAGTTCAACGCTTCGGCCCTTCTCGTCCGTGACCGTGCCAAACTTCAGGTCGGCGTCATTAAGTTGGCCGAACACTTTGCTCGCGGTGCCCGCGACTTCGCCCTGCATGGCGAGCAGGCGTTCCTCCTTCTCCGAGAGGATGTGCGGACGGTAGCGCAGCAGCTTCTCGAGGGAAAAGCGGTAGTCCTTCAGTACAGGGTTCTGCAGGAACGCCTTAATCTTCTTTTCGGGGATGGCCTGGATTTCCGGCGCGATGTAGCTGGCTGCCTCGCCAGCGCGAGTCGCGAGCCATGTATATTGCGCGACCATGCCCTGGTACGTGCTGTTGCTCACGTCCTCCGAAGATTTCAGGTGCGCATAGGAGGCCACGCGCTCGGAAAGCTTTTCGAACTCGGTCTCGAATTCGTAGCATGCGCGCAGTACCTTCGCCGAAGTGCCCAGCTTGCCGCGGAACTTCTCGAAGCCCGGAATCATCTTCTCGAGCCTTTTGTATCCCGCTTGCCACGCTGCATCGTTCCGAAACAACGGTTCCAAGTCCCATGTATCTTCGACTTTCACTTCTGCGCGCGCGGGCACGCGTTTCGTAGCAGGCATTCGATGACTCCTCGATGAAGAATGGTTGCGCGCAGTATAGGAAGAAATCTCGATGGCGGGCAAGAAGGAGTATCATGAGTAAAGGACAACATCGTTTAGAGGGGGGCATCATGCCAAACACACAAATCTCGCGCAGGGCCATGCTGCGGGCGACGACGGGGTTGGCTGCCGCGGCGCTCGCGCCGGCCCAGGCACACGGCGCGAACGAACGGATCAACCTGGCGTTTATCGGCGTAGGCGGCATGGGGACAGGCCATGTTCGCATGTGCAGCAAGCTGGACGACATCAATATCGTAGCCGTGTGTGACGTGGACGAGGCGCACCAACGCCGCGCAGCGGAGACCGCGGGCAATTCGCCCGGAATGTATACGGACTTCCGCCGCGTGCTCGATCGAAAGGACGTTGACGCAGTTCTCATCGCCACACCCGAACATTGGCACCCGATCATCGCGTGCCGCGCGTTCGAAGCGGGCAAGGACGTTTACACGGAGAAGCCGCTCGGTCACAACATTCGCGAAGGCCGGATCGTGTCCGAGAGCGCGAGCAAACATCGGCGCATCTGCCAGGTGGGACTTCAACAACGCTCGGGCGGGCACTGGCAGCACGCCGTCGAACGCATTCGAATTGGCGACTTGGGAAAGGTGTCGATGGTTCACGCCTGGAATGCCTGGCACCCGCGCGAGATGTTCGGCGACATAGGCCGTCCCGCTGACGCGCCCGTGCCCGCGGGAGTGGATTACGATATGTGGTTGGGGCCCGCTCCCGAATGTCCTTTCAATCCGGCCCGGTTTCACGGCACCTGGTACTTCTTCTGGGATTACTCCGGCGGTATGACCTCCGGTTGGGGCGTGCACCTGTTTGACGTCGTGCAGTGGGCGATGGGGCACGAGATATCGTCGGTGGCGGCCGCGGGCGGAAAGTTTGTGTTAAGCGACGCGCGCGAGACGCCGGACACGATGGAAGCCATATTTGATTGCCCTGGCTACACGCTCACCTATTCCATGCGTCACGCGAATGGCTGGCGGCCGCACGACGACATGGATCACGGCATCGAATTCTTCGGCGACAAAGCGACGCTGCAGATCAACCGCGCCGGCTATCGCATCTTCCGCGAGGAAGACCGGTCGTCGCGCAAGCCGTTCTATAAGGAAGACGCGGAGGGGAACAATTACGAAGCACACCATCGCGACTTTTTCGACTGCGTGCGGTCGCGCCGGCAACCCCGCTGCGACGCGGAGGCTGGGCATCGCTCGACCATCTACGGTCACCTCGCCAACATCGCGTATCGCACCGGACGCACGATCGCGTGGGACAGTACGTCCGAACGAATCGTGCACGACAGGGCTGCCTCGAAGCTCCTTGCGCGCGACTACCGTTCGCCGTGGGTGTTGTGACGGGCCGCTGACCGCAATCGTAACGCTGACGCGCGGCAATTCGTTCAGAGCGTCCGGCTGAAACCGTGCATTTCGGGGTGTGTTCGCCTAGAATAGGGTGTCGTGCCGATGCTTGGGGGAGCAGCCCGGCGCCGTGAGGAGTACTTGCGGCGGGCTGCTCAAATTGGACCGCAGAACGCCACATGTTGCTGGGTATCATCGCCGATCTCCATGCCAATCTCGAAGCCACGTGCGCCGTGCTAAATAGACTCGACGAGATAGGGCCGGAGAAGATCGTCTGTCTGGGGGACGTGATCGGCTACTACTCCAATCCCAACGAAGTGATCGAACTCCTCCGCGAGCGCGAAATCCCGATAGTTCTGGGCAATCACGATGCCGCCGTGTGCGGGCTGGACGAGCCCTGGTTTTTCAACGAAAACGCGCAATCGGCCATCTTGTGGCAACGGGCAAACCTGAAACGGGAACACCTATCGTGGCTGAAGTCCGCTGCGGGAGAGATTCGCGTGAACTGCGACATCCTGGCCGTTCACGGCGCCCCGGGGAATCGAGACGACTACATCTTGGACTGGCTCGATTCCATGCGCTACGTCGAGTACCTGTTGTCCGCGCAAGTGCGCGTCTGCTTCTTCGGCCACAGCCACCGGCCGAGCATCTTCGGCGATAGAGGAATCGAACCGAGGCCCGACCACCACGGCTCGTTTGTCTTGAATCCACAGAACCGGTACTTCATCAATCCGGGCTCGGTGGGCCAACCGCGGGACCGCGATTCCCGCGCGGCATTCGGGCTTTACGACACGGAGAAACGGGTGTTTGAATTCCGCCGCGTCACCTACGATGTAGAGAAAACGATGGCGAAGACCTTGGAGGCCGGGCTACCGCCGCAGTTGGCGCACCGGCTCGCCAGGGGCAGGTAACCGGTAGTTCGGAGGGCCATGTATGTCACTGCCCACGTATAAGGTCCTTGTCATCGACGATGACGAGGAGGAATACCGCGTTGTCTCGCGATATTTGCGAAAGGCGGACGCCGCTACCTACGAAGTTAGTTGGATTTCGTCCTACGAACAGGCGCTTGCCGACGCGCTCAACCGCGAGCACGATATCTGCCTGCTCGATTACCACCTTGGCGAACACACCGGCATTGGCCTGCTCCGGGCCATGCGCGCGGTGGGCTATCAACATCCGGTCATTCTGCTCACGGGCCAGGGCAACGTCGAGGTCGATATCCAGGCGATGGAACTCGGGGCGTTCGATTACCTCGAAAAATCCGGTCTGACCGCGGAATTGCTCGAGCGGTCGATCCGGTATGCGATCGAGAACCACCGTGTTCGCGAGGCGCTTCGCAAGGCCAACGAAGAATTGGAGCGCCGCGTGCGGGAGCGGACCGCGGAACTTCATCGCAGCAATCTCGAGTTGGAGCAGTTTGCGGAAGTCGTCGCCGGCGATCTTCAAGAACCCTTGCGCAGGGTCCTCAAACACGTGAGCGCCATGGAGCATGCGGCGAACAGCGAGGAACCGGGCGTGGCGCTTGGAGCGCTTCGGGAAATGATGCACGGGACAATGCTGGACGTGCGCAATCTGGACCTCCTTGTGACGCTCGTTCTTGAATACTCGCTGACCCGCAAGCAGCGCGCGCCGTTCGACGATCTGGACCTGGCGGAAATATGCCGCGAGGCGTGCAGCAGGCTCGAGCATCATATCAAGAGGCTGGCGGCGAAGGTCGATATTGGGGAGTTGCCCGTGGTAAAGGGCGACGCGCGCCTGCTGATGGGGCTTTTCGAAAACCTGTTGGACAACGCCTTCAAGTATCGGTCGGAGCGGCCGCTGGAGATACAGGTTCGCGCCACGCAGAAGGGCGACGTTTGGCTGTGCCAGGTACGGGACAACGGCGTGGGGATCGCGGAAGAGGATTTCGACGAGATTGTCGTGATGTTCGAACGCGGAGACGATTCGGCCAACGCGCAGAGTCCGGGTATCGGACTTCCGCTATGCCGCAAGATCGTGGAATATCACGGTGGCCGGCTGTGGGCGGATTCGGGCGGGGACGTCGGCACAACGATCTGCTTCTCGTTGCCCGTATCGTAACGCCGCAGCAACTACGGCAGAATGACGAGCTCGAACCAGTAGTGCTCCAACTGCTGAATCGCCTTGACGAACCCGTCCATGTGGACCGGTTTGGGCACGTACGAGTTTACTCCGAGTTCGTAGCTGCGAATGACATCTTCTTCGGACGACGAAGTCGTAAGCACTACCACGGGAATCTGGCGAAGCTCGGGATCGATTTTGATTTGGCTGAGCACCGCGCGGCCATCGACTTTGGGCATGTTGAGGTCGAGGAGAATCAAGTCCGGACGGGGCGCCTTGCGCGCTTCGGCGTACTCGCCTCTCCGATACAGGTAATTCAGCGCCGCCTCGCCATCGTTCACAATGTGCAGGCGATTTCGCAGTTTACTCGTCCGGAACGCACGCTTCGTCAACTCCTGATCGTCGGGGTCGTCCTCGACGAGCAGAATCACGGCGGACCGTGAATCGTCCCGTTTCATATGGCCGTCTCTCCCGGGCGAATGGGCAGAGTGAACTTGAAATGCGATCCCTGGCCGGGAGCGGATTCCACCCAGATTCTACCCCCATGGCGTTCCACAATCTTACGGCAGATGGCCAGTCCTATGCCAGTGCCCTCGTATTCGTGGCGGCCATGAAGCCGCTTGAACGGCGCGAAAATTTGCTCCCCGTACTCCGCCTTGATTCCGATTCCGTTGTCCGCGATACCGAGGATGTACTGCTCATGCGTGGATTCGACGGTGAGCCGGACGCGTGGCGCCGACGAACCGTGGAACTTGATCGCGTTGCCAATGAGATTTTGATACAACTGAGCCATGAGCGTCTTGTCCACACGGACGGAGGGCAGGGTGGTTTGTACTATGACGGCTTGCTCCTGTTCGATTCGAAACTGCAATGCGTCCAGCGCCAGCGCAACGCATTCGTTAAGGTCAACCACTTCCCAATCCATCGTCTGACGGCCGGATCGGGAAAGCATGAGCAGGTCGCGCACGAGTGTCTGCATACGCTTGGCCGCGGAGGTGATCGTCGCGAGGTCCCGTTCGACTTCGTCGAGGTTACCCTCCGCAAGGTCCTCCCGGAGCGCGTCGCTGAACGCCACCTGCTTTCGCAAAGGCTCCTGCAGGTCGTGACTGGCGATGTACGTGAACTCGTCCAATTCCTGATTGCGCGCCTGTAGCTCCGCATTGGTTTGTTCGAGCAGCTTGGCGTGCTTCTCGATCTCTTCCGCCATCTCTTTCCGGACTGTAATGTCGCGGCTCATGCCCACAATGCCCTGCGGGCGGCCTTCGCTATCGCGCCACGCGACCTTCGTCGTCAAGAGCCATCGCTGGGTTCCTTCTTCGGTCAAGACCGATTCTTCGCGATTCACCAGCGATTGGCCAGTTTCGATGACATGCTGCTCGTCGCGGTAGTACTGATCGGCGAGTTCCGCCGGGAAAATGTCGTAGTCGGTCTTGCCGTATACCTCTTCCTGCACGCTGGCCTTGAGGAGTCTCAGGTGCGACGAGTTGTTCAAGATGAATCGACTCTTCGTGTCTTTTGCGAAAATGTAGTCGGGGAGGTTGTCTATCACCGTGCGCAACAGTTGGCGCTCGTTCGACAAGGCCTCCTCGATGCGTTCGTGGTGCAGCGCGCTTGTTACCAGATGTCCCATGACCTTGAGCAGCGTGCGTTGGTCGTCGTTCCAGACATGGCCCGCGCGAACCGCCAGCAGCCCCAGCGCGCCCAGGTACCTGCCTTTCACGCCCAACGGTACTTCCAGCAGCGCGTGCACGCCCACGGCGCCGAGCAAGGCCCGTTCCCGGCGCAGGTCGCCGGGCGCGCCCCGTTCGGAGTCGAAGGCAAGACAACCGGACTGTCTGACCGCGTTCGTCCACGCAACGGTATGGGCCGCGGCAAAGTCATTCGTATGGAGGCGAAACCCGGCGGCTTCGTCGCGGACCCACGTATGGGTCAACGCAGGCAACTCGTTCGACGGCGTGTATTCGCATATGTATACAAAGTCGCAATCGACGAACTGGCCAATCCGGCGCAATACGTCTTCCAGAACGACGTCGAAGGTTTCCTGGCGCACGTCCACCAGGCTGGAGGCTACTTCTGAAATCAGTTCGGTGAAACCGTTCCGTTGACGGCCGGACGATTCAGGAGCATTCGAATTCCGGGGGGCATTCACGGTACGACCTGCACCCACCCGCTATCCGGGAATTTACGCACGGGCAACCGATTCTTGGCGAGTGGCGCCATCACGGGCACACCCCATTGTAAGCTTGGTCCGTACCCCGCTGCGCGGCCGCGCGCCGCGCACAAGAAAGAAATATGGCGGAGAGACCGGGATTCGAACCCGGGGTACAAGGATTATCCTCGTACAACGGCTTAGCAGGCCGCCACCTTCAGCCACTCGGTCATCTCTCCGCCGAGTGCATCCGCCACTGTACCATTTGCACGGGAAATGTTGCAAACGGGGCACGAATATTGGAGGGAATTGACCGAGATGGAGCAGACCAACGGATGGGCCAAGGTTTCGACCGGGCTACCGGCGCAAGTTGGCCATAGGCCTGGCCAGAACGGTGTCTCGCTCTACCGTTGGGAACCTACGCAAATCTACTCGAAAAGCTGTTGGATGCACGCCGCGTACGCCTCGTCGGGTGTGATGGCAGCTAGCCGCACCTGCGCGGCAGCAAGACCATTCGCACTGTGACCGGTCGAGGCGCCCGCGTAAAGGGCTTTACCGGGCAACAGGTAGGGTGCGTGTTGGGCCGGGTTCGTTCCACCAAAAACTCCAATCACCGGCGTGCCCATGGCGGCGGCGATGTGCATCGGGCCAGTGTCGCCCCCGACGTAGAGCGCGCACCGCGCGACAAGCGCCGCGTAATGCTTTAGGTCAGGCATCTCCGGCGCAACGGACGCCTTGCGCCGCATGAGGGACTGCACTTCTTCGACGACCCCGAACTGCCCCGGACCCCACGTCAGCAGCACTTCGAATCGGCCATCCGCAAGCAACAGGTCAGCCAGCCCCGCGAAGTGGGCGAGCGGCCACTGCTTCTCGGGCCGATCAACGGGCGCGTGCATCGCGACGACCAGTTTGTCGCTGTCGAACTCGGAGTCGGTGTAGTCATGGACGGTCTCTTGCACTTCATCCGAAACGTAAATGACGGGCGAGGGCCAGCGCGCGTCCGCCGCGAGCGCCTGGCACAGCCGCAGGTTCTCTTCCGCGCGATTGAGTTTGTCGAGCGGGACGGAGACCTGCTTCGTGTAAAACAGATTGCTGCCTTCCTGGCTACGCGGCCGCGCGAATCCTATTCGCTGTTTCGCTCGGGACGCGGCGGCAACAAGGCCGCTTTTCAGTATTCCGTGGAAATCAACGACCATGTCATACCGCTTATTGCGGATATCGCGGCAGAGCCCGGCGAATTCGCGCGAACTTTTCCATGCGCCGCCCGGTCGTTCGAACACGATCACGCCATCGAGCGCGGGATGGCCCTCGACAATGTCCGCCGCCTTGCGCTCGACCATCCAGTCAATGTGCGCTTCCGGATACCGCTCACGCAGGATTTGCAGCGCGGGCAAGACGCGCACAACGTCCCCTATCGCGCTGAGTCGAATGATGAGTATCCGCGGCGAACCCGCGATCAAGGCTGTGCCCTCGAATGAAGCAGGCGGTCACCGGATTGAAACGCCCGCAGTGTCGTGCTCGTGCTCGTAATCGTCCTCGTGCTCGTAATCGTAATCGAATACCTGGCTTCACGTTGCCGCTGTGGCTACGGTACGGCCCGTACATCATAGTGAACCGAACGCTTGCGGGGAAATCGCACCGAAGTACCCCCGCGCATGGTGCGCACGGGGCGCGGCGGTCATCAATGCGCTGCGGCACTGGACAACAATCTTACCGCAACCCCATCAAACCCGACCGCCATTGGGACCGCGCCCACCGTATCCACCTGCGCGCAAAAATGGATATCGTCTGCAAGCCCCACGTTACGCAGATTCTGTGAATGAGGCGCGTTCGCGAACAGCGCAGGAATGCCATCGCAGAGAATTCGGTCGTGCCAGTAGGTATACCGGTGGCCGCCTTCGCCGAGGCCTAACTCGCCGCACATGTGCTCTGCGGTAAATGCGATGGCCGCAGCGCCGGTCCAATCCTCCTGCGCGTTGAAAGCCGGATCGTTCATCAATCCCGCGGGGATGACGACAACGTCGCGTTCGTGCGCGATCGCGGCCTTTGCCACGGCAGATGCGTTCACGGTCGATCCCATGAACAACGCCGGCGCGCCCCACACCTCCACTAGCCTCCCGGCGCCGGTTGTCGTGGTGAAGATAACACGCTTGCCGCGCACGCGCGCGACGTCGCGCGGGCTGTTGCCGAGATCGAATCCTTGCGGCGGCAGTCCGCCGCGTTCGCCCGCGAGCAACGCATGCGGATTCGCGCGTTTGAGCGAGTAGGCTTCTTCCACGTCGCGTACAGCGAGAATCTCCGTGGCCCCCGCGTCGAGCATATATGCCACAGTCGCGCTCGCCCGCAACGCGTCGACAACGATCGCGGTGCACCTGTTTTCCACGGCGAAACGGCAGCCATCCTCCCCCGCAATGAAATGCCACTTCATTAGTAGCCGAGTGCCGCTCCATCGAGGCGCGGGTCCGTGCCGCCGAAGTAGCGCAAGGGATCGTCTTCGCGCCAGATGGCCTGGTAGCCGCCGTGCGAATCGACGCCGTCGGCGATTTGGTGGCCCATGTCCGCGAGTTGTTGTTTCACGGCGTCGTCGATGCCGTGCTCAAATTTCAGTCTTCCGCCATTCTCCATCGTACCGCCCCAGGGCGACGAACTGCCGTCGTGGCTGACGCGCGGCTGATCGCCCGCTTCCTGCGGCGTCATGCCGAAGTCGATCATGTTCATCGTGACCTGGCTATGCCCCTGCGGCTGGAAATCGCCGCCCATGACGCCGAACGCCATTACCGGTTTGTTGTCCTTCGTCATGAACGCGGGAATGATCGTGTGGAACGGACGCTTGTGCGGTTCCAGTTTGCAGCGGTGTTTCGGATCGAGCGAGAACCCTTCCCCGCGGTTTTGGATCACGAAGCCGCATCCGTCGGGGCAAATGGTCGATCCGAAACCGGCGTAGTTGCTCTGAATCAGCGAAATCATGTTGCCTTCGCTATCCGCCGCGCACATGTAAATGGTGTCGGAATCCAGTTTCGGGTCGCCGTACTTTACGTCCGTGGCCGCGCGTTTGGGATTGATCAATTTTGCGCGCGCTTTCGCATACTCCTTCGAGATCAACTCTTTCACCGGCACGTCCGCGAACTCGGGATCGGCGTAGTACACCGCGCGGTCCTCGTACGCCAGTTTCTTCGCCTCGATAAACAAATGCAGATGCTCCGCAGAATTCAGTTGCATACTGCCAATATCGAAGAGTTCGAGCATGTTAAGAATTTGCAGGACGGAAATCCCCTGGCCATTCGGCGGGATTTCCCACACGTCCCACCCTCGATAGTTGGCGCTCACGGGTTCCACCCAGTTCGCCGTATGGTCCTTGAGATCGCGCAAGCTCATCTTGCCGCCGAGTTCCTGAGACTTCTTCACGATAGCTTGGGCTATTTCGCCTTCATAAAATGCCGCCGGCCCATCTTTGGCAATTGCGCTCAGGTTATTCGCCAGCAACGGATTCTGAAAGATGTCCCCATACCGCGGAATCTTACCGTCGGGGTGGTACACCTTGGCCATATGAGGCGCCATCTCACTGGGCCACGACGCAAACTGCTGCGTTCCGATAATAGGCGACAGGGGGAACCCGTCGCGCGCCAGCGCGATCGCGGGTTCCAGACACTTCGCAAGTCCCAGTTTCCCCCAACGATCGCTGAGCATCTTCCATCCGCTCACGCAACCGGGCACGTTCCACGACAGTGGGCTTTGACGTTTGATGTCCGTTACGCCCATTTTGGCAGCCTCTTCCAAGCTCCAGTCATACGGCGAACGCCCGCTCGCGTTAAGTCCGAAGAGTTTCCCTTCTTTCTCGATCCAGGCAATCGCAAACAGATCGCCGCCGATTCCGTTGCTTGCGGGTTCGACGACGCCGAGCGCCGCGTTGCACGTGATTGCCGCGTCGATGCAGGTGCCGCCTGCCTTCAATGCGTCGATGCCCGCCATTGCCGCCAGCGGTTGGCTCGCGCAAACCATGCCGTGGCGGCACACCACCGTCGATCGATTGCGGTTGCGCGCCTCGATCCGTTCCTTGTCGAAAAACGGCCGCTTCCGTTCCGTCGTCCCCGCCGCTGAAGCCATGGTTCCTCCCATCGACGCTATCGCCGCACCGGCCAAACTGGTCTTCATGAAATCCCGCCGATCCATGGTTGTTCTCCCGCCAGCAACTCAACTGTCCGCACGCACCGAATCGTGAAGTTGTCGCGCCAGCGTCTGACTCTAGGCGACGGCCCCCGTTGCGTGCAACAAGCCATACCGGAATTAGCGAGTACTGTAGCGTTTGGCCTCCGCGCAAGGAGTGTTCGGCCCTACCGTTACCGCCCGGCGCGGAGGCTGGGCAGCCTATTTGCCACGAGGGACAGGCACCGTGTTTCGCTTCCTCCTTCGCTAGAGTTATGGAGGACAAGCCGCAAAGCCTGCGCGAAAGACGGTGCAAGTCCCGGGTGACGCCCGGCGCGGAGGCCGGGCGGTACAAACGTCGTCTCGCGGACTTTCTCGTGCTGCGGGCTGCTATAGTTGTCGGTACGCCGTATGCGAAAGGGGGACGTTATGCGTCTGCGGACATTTGCCTTGATCGTATTTGCACTTCCCGTCTGCGCGGCACCCGGCGGCAACAACTTCGTTATACCGCTTCCGACCGATGGCAATGGCGCCTTCCAAAACCCGCGCGCCGGCTGGGTGTTCATCTCGTACGTTAAACCGGACGCGGTCGCGCCACCCGAGCTATCTCTCGATTCCGAGACCACGCCACTCGTGTGGCGGCGCAACCCGCGGTCGAACGCATGGGAGGCGATGCGGTTTCTTGCCGAAGGTGCGCACACCATCCGCAATTCCGAATCGGCGCGCGGCGCGCTCGATGTTCGCGCCGTGCCGGAGATTGCGTTCTGCTACTACCCCTTCGACTACAACGTCGCCGCGTTCGGCACACCCGATCTTCCGTTCATGGATGACTATGTGCTTTCCGACGCGAATACGATTGTCACGCGGGCCAGCGCGATCGAGAACGACCCGTTTTTCGCGCAATGGAACGGCGAAGGCCGCCGCTGGATTGCGAACGCGCACCTGCCGGGCCTCGGTGCGCCCACGCCGCCGGACGCAAAGACCATTGCGGACGAATGGCTGCAAAATGCCGGCGCGGCGAATTCCGGGTATAGCGGGCTGATCGTCGACGAGTTTGTGCCCGCGAGCGGGGCGCATTACCAGACGTGGACCGATGCCCTCCGCATGGTCTGCGCCGCGCCCGCGATGAAGGACAAGACGTTCTACGCCTGGTGCGTCGACATCTACCGGCGCGACGAACAGATCGCGTTTTGCAGGACGTTGAAAGAATTGGGCGGTGCATTTGTCTGGGAAAAGTATCTGCGCGAAGAGCCCACAATCGAGATCGCCGAACGCTGGATCGATCAAAGCATCGCGCAGCGCCTGGAAGAATGGCAGCGCACCGTGCCCGGCATCGAGCGCGGCCTCATCGTCTGCCTCGGCTACATGTCCGCGCCGCCCGAGTCGCTTGACGTCGACCCAGGTGTCGATTACGCAGTGTTTCTTGATATGCAGTTTCACGCGCTCGCCAACGATCCGCGCTTCTTTGGATTGCGTGGCGTGATGCCCTACATGTCGAACTACGCCGACGAGGAATATGTGCGCTACGCACAGCAGCTCATACGCCACTATTGCATCGAGGGCAAGCGCGGACGCATGAACGACGATCCATACGTTTTGACGCACGTGACCAATCCGGACTTCGCATTGGGGCTGAAAGGGTGGACGGTGGATGCCTCGGAAGAAGGCTCCACGACAACGGACGCAATGGATGGATTCAGTTTTTTGCAGGGCCGTTACCCACGGTACAAGGAGGGCGATACCTTTTGCCGCATGCGGCGCGGTCAATCGCTGCCGAATCGCGTGTCGCAGACGGTGCTGCATCTGACTCCGGGGCGGCTGTATTCGCTCAAGATGTTTTCGGCCAACATCGAACATCTGAACGAAAACTCCGCGTCGGAACTGGACGTTTCAATCGCCAATGCAGAAGTGATCAATCGGTATTCGTTCGATTACGTGTTTGCCAGCAATTATGCGCATGAGGTCCCGCCGTACAACCGCGACCATCCAGCGTACATGACGTATCACCGGCGTGTGTTCCGCGCCACCTCGGGCTCGGCGGTCGTACTCCTATCCGATCAGGACGCGCCCCCCGGGCATGTCACCGCGGTGAACTTCGTTCAAGTCCAGCCGTTTCACGCGCCGTAGCCGATACCACTTTGGTTGAAATCGCCGTCGCAATGTGGTGGAATCCGCGTTGCCCTGATGGGGAGTAGCTCGCGTGGCGCACCTGCGCCGCGCATCGTTACGGCGCCGTCAACACGGATTGCGCGGATTCGGCGAAATCGCGCAACCCGGCGCCGCAAGCCGCGCAACCGCGTGGCAGCGAGACCAGCAAGGCCGAAAGGCTAAGTTTGCTGGCGCGCGCCACGCCACACCAATTGCGAGGCTGTTCCGCATGGAATCTGTAGGCACGCCCCTTTTGTGGGGCATCTTCAGCACATTCGTTTTGATCGCGCTGGCAATCGACTTTCTCGTCATGCGCCAGCAGGGCGCCCACAAAATCTCGATGCGCGAAGCCGCCATCTGGTCGGCCATTTGGGTCGCGGTATCGTTCGTCTTTGTCGGCGGATTGTGGTGGTACCTCGGCGGGCCTTCCAATCCGGCCGCCAATTTGAAAGCGACCGAGTTCATCACCGGATATCTCATCGAAAAGGCGCTCGCGGTGGACAACATCTTCGTATTTCTGCTGTTGTTCACATACTTTAAGGTAAAGCCCGAACACCAGAAACGCGGGTTAATGATCGGCATCCTCGGGGCCTTGGCGCTGCGCGCCGTGATGATTGTGGTCGGCGCGTGGCTCATCGCGAAGTTCCATTGGATGCTCTATTTCTTCGGCGCGTTCCTCGTGTATACGGGAATCAAAATGTGGTGGGCGACCGGCCACGAAATCGATTTCGACAAGAACGTCCTACTGAAGTGGATGCGCCGGCACATTCGCGTGTCGTCCTCGTACGACGGCGAGAAGCTGTTTACTTACCCGGATGGTGTGCGGACGGCCACGCCGCTCCTGCTGGTGATTGGACTTATCGGATTTATTGACGTGGTATTTGCGGTGGACTCGATCCCCGCGATTTTCGCGATCACAACGGACCCGTTCATCGTGCTCACGTCAAACGTGTTTGCGATCCTCGGTCTCCGCGCGATGTACTTCCTGCTCGCGGGCGCGCACAACACGTTTCACCTGTTGTCCTACGGGCTGGCCATCGTGCTCACGTTCATCGGCGTGAAGATGCTGCTGATGGATATCTACAAAATCCCGATTCTTGTGTCGCTTGGCGTAACCGTGGCCGTGCTCGCAATCGCGATGGCACTTTCCGTCATGATCCCGCCCAAGCATTCGAGTGCAGGCGAATAGGGCCGGGCGAATACCACGATCAGCGCCCGGGCCAATTCAACTTCTCTTTCAAGAACGAAAACGTCCCCACGCCGTTGATCATGTGCGGGCCGTTGAAGTACTCGATCTCCGCATCGTCGCCCGAGCCCAGCAGGACATAGTGCCGCTTCGTCTTCGCAAACTCGTACGCGACCCATTCGTCGTATCCCACCCCGTCGAAATGGCCGCGTTCAACCATGAACGGACGCGGATAAATGAGCCAGCTCATTTCCGCGTGGTTGAACGTATTGCCCATGTTCCACTCCCACATTTCGTCTTCGCCGGTGAAAATGTACGACAACGGATGGTGGACGCTGGCGCATTTCCAAATCCATTCGTTATAGTCGCCGGAGCAAATCGACAGACAGTAGCCGTCGAGCAGCGCCGGCACGCGCATCGCCGTCTTTCCGCCGTAGCTGAGACCGTAAAACGCGATTCGCTTTGCATCGACGAACGGCAGCGAACCTAGCCAGTTCAGCGTCTGCTCGTGCTGCCGCACGATGAACGAAAACAGCGACAACTTCAGCGGGTTGGCCTTGCGCTGCAACACGCGGAACTTGTCTTCGCCAATATACGGGTTCTGCGGCGAATAGGTGACGAATCCCTGTTCGGCGAGCTTGCACGCGAACTGGTGATAGTAGGGGCTGTCCACTGAGGGATCGGCGACGTCCTGTACGCGCCCTTCCAATCCATGCTGGCACACCACTACGGGCCGCTTCTCGCCCTCCATGATGTTCTTCGGCACGAGCAGAATTCCGTACGCAATCACGTCCGTGAACACGTCCAGCACCACTTCGTATCCTCGGTACGTGGGCTGATCGTAGACCAATCGCGTCCGCGCATTCGGCGGCAATTCAATCGGCGGTAACGCCCCAATGGCTTCCTCGTTGAAATAAGTTCGGTACCACTCGACGCTCTTCGCCCACGCCTCCGGCGACGACGCATCCGCCTTCGCCCAAAATTCTTTGCGGCGGAATTCTGCCTGGTGCATAAGATACTGCGTGTCATCGATAAGCTGCTGCACTTGGCGCTTCATTCTGGCCGCCGGGTCCGGCAATTGCGGCATTGTTAGCGATGCGTGTAGCACATTTTTTGACGTGACGGGATCAATCCGAAGCATTTGCAAAAATTCGACCCTCGCCCATGATTGCAGCGCTCCGTCTTTCCCCGCGTCGAAGAATTCGATGGGGGCCTGTCGAGACAATCCCGCCAACAATAGTCGCGCTCGTTCGACTTCTGCCTTTACCGCTTCGCTACTTGGAGTTGTAATCTGTCCCGGAGCGGCTCCATTGCGTGCGCCATCAGGCTCGGGCGGCCCGCTCACGTTTGGCTGCTCGCACGCTTCGACAAATAATGCCCTCGGCGCGATCAAACTGGCGACCTCCGCGTCTCCGAATTCATGCAGCAGCGACCAGACATTTCGGTATATTGGTTCCTTCCACACACTCTCGCGAGGCTGAAAGTAACCGGAAACAAAAGCGGCATTGATACGCGTGTCGAGTGCTGCGGCGTAAAGTGCGATAAGTCCCCCTTCGCCATATCCCATCACGCCAATTGGGAGCGTGTCGTCGCGCGCTTTCAACGCGTCGATTGCGGCCAAGACTTTCTGTACTTCATATCCAATAATGTGCCTGCCCAGTTCGTAGCCCGTGCGATATACGAACTCGCGGTGCGGCTGGTTCGTCATGCGAATTCCCGGAGTGCCGGAGTAGTCATCGGCTCGGTTCACTAAGAGAGGGATGATCACGCGGCAGCCCAGTTGGGCTGCACCCGACGCGACGGGCAGGAGACCGGAATTGGCGGAAACGCCTGTAAGAAAATCTTCCGGCGACATGTCGCAGTCGGGCAATGCGACGATTTGCGCGAGAGGAGATCCAGTCGGCTCGACAAGAATGCCCTCGCCTTCAATCCCACGAAAAACGTGCCACCGGACGTGTTGCACGTGGGGAATATCCGATGACTTGTCATGATTGATCGAAAGGTAGGATACGACCTCCAAGTTCGGCGTATCGCGTGCGTCCGTCGCGCCGATTATAGTTGCCAGCCGTTGCCGGTTCGGGTCGACGGATTTCGTGTACGCCTCGTTCGATGAGAAGTCGCGGTGCCACAACGCGGCGCGCTTCTCCACGCTTTCCTCCAGCGCCCGGTCCAAATACGCATTAATCCCCGCCACCATACGCATGGGAATATCACCCTGCACCGTCAGTGGAGTCGTGCCGTCGAGCTGCGCGGGGTCCGCCGCCAACGCCGCCATCAGAAGCAATGCGCTACCGATCACCATGGTTCGCCCCTCCGATACGTCCCATATCTCCCATTGCTCCCATTGGTCCCATCGTCCCACAGCCCCGGCGCATTGTAAGCCCGCCGCCCGATATGCACAATGGCGCCGGGCGAATCTGGCGCTGCGAGGGCACTACCGATGACTACGACCTATCCCGAATTCCGCACGATTCACGGCATGGCCGGCTCCCTGTTTCCGGTCCTTGCATCCAAATCCGAGGCGGCAACATACAAATTGAGCGACGCAAAAGTCGCCGAGTTCCGCGAGCGCGGCTTTATCAAGGGCCCGCGCGTGCTCGACCAGAAACAGATCGACGCCCTGCGCGACGGTCTCGAGCGCATTCGCACGGGTGAGAATCCGCGCTTAGCCGAGCTCTACGAAATCGACGAAGCCTGGAAAAACGCGCCGGAACAAAACGTCTTCCACTTCCTCGGCGCATGGCGCATCGACGAAGCGTTTCACGACATCCTGTTTCATCCCGCCATTACGGTACCGGTCAGCCAATTGCTCGCATCTCCGAAAGTGCGGTTCTGGCACGACCAGGTGTTTTACAAACCTAAGCGGCATCCCGGCGTCGTTGCGTGGCACCAGGACTATTCGTACTGGACCCGCGCCGTGCCGTCGCGACATCTCACGGTCTGGATCGGCCTCGACGACACGACTCTGGACAACGGGTGCATCCACTACGTGCCCGGGAGTCACAGGTGGCCGCTGCTCCCAAAACTGCAACTGCTTGAAAACATGGACGGCATCAAGACCGTGCTCACGCCGGACCAACTCGAAGAATTCAAGCCCGAACCGATGTTGCTGAAAGCCGGCGAATGCTCCATCCACGATTCAATGACACTGCACGGCTCGTACGGCAACAACTCCGACGGGCCGCGCCGCGGTGTCGTCTTGAATTACATGCATCCCGAAACGCGCTCAGCCGACGGCAAGCGGCCGCTGTTGTTGCACACTCCCGTAATCCCCGAAGGCGCAATCATCGAGGGCGACGATTTCCCGGTCGTTTACGACGAAGCAACGTTGTGAACGCTCCGCCAAGCAGGCGCAACGCGATCAAGGAGACCAACGACGGGTTTTGACCCATCGATTGCCGTCTGTTCGCGCAATCCGTCCGACTTCCGAGGATCGGGGAAAACAATCGATTGTGGTGAGGATTTCGGAAACCGGACGGCGTTTCACGAACTGCCGGCGGCATCTTGAATGTGCGGTTACCATTACGGGTCTTGATATGCGCGCCAACTTCTGAGGAAACGCAGCGTCGGAAGTCGAATGCTCCGCTCGAAATAGGGTGTTCGAAGCGAGTGTCCGGTCTGGCCGTACTGCGCACTCCTGCGCCGAACACAAGTGCCCAATCGATGAGACGCTACACAAAGTTGCTTTTTACAAGTATATTTAGGGTCGGCGAAATACGTCGTATCGCGTAGCGAGAGCGACCGATATTCCCATCATTGGAGTCGTAAGTGCTTGATTTCACGTGTTCAGAACCACTGATGCGGGGAGCAGGCGTCGCGTCGGATTTGAGTAGCGGCGGGCACACGAATTGCACTCGTCTTATGGGGTGAAGCAGTATGAGTCAACCCACGACAGAACAAACCTCTCGCGGCGCGGCAATCCTTGATCGCGCGGACTTCAATTCGTTTCTTGACGCCTTGACCAAGCACGGCTATGAGATTATCGGTCCCACCGTGCGCGACAGCGCAATCGTCTTTGGTGATGTTCGGCGCGACACCGACTTGCCCATTGGCGTCACCGACGAACACGAGGGCGGGCACTACCGCCTCAAACCAACGGGCTCGCAGGCGCTTTTCGCATACGCGGTCGGCCCGCACTCGCTCAAGAATTACCTGTATCCATCGCGCTCGCTGCTGTACCGCGTGCGCGGATCGAGTTCCGATTTCACCGTCGACGTTCCAAACGCGGAACGCGTTCCGCGCCGCGCGTACATCGGCGTGCGCGCGTGCGAACTACGCGCGATGGCGATTCAGGACAAAGTCTTTGCGGAAGGCGACTACGCCGATCCAGGCTACGCCGCTCGCCGGGCGGGCCTGTTTATCGTCGCGGTGAACTGCGGCTCGCCCGCCGGCAATTGTTTCTGCTCCTCGATGGGCAGCGGTCCGAAGGCGGAAGCGCATTTCGATGTCGCGCTAACCGAAGTGTGCGACGACACCCGCCACTACTTCGTCGTCGAGTACGGCTCCGCGCAGGGTAAGGCCCTGTTCGACGACGTTCCGCATCGCGGCGCAAGCGAGAATGAACGCGACGCGGCCATTGACGTCGTGCGCGGCGCGGAAGCGCGCATGGGAAAGACGATGGACACGTCCGGCATACGGGATTTGCTCTACCGCAATGCGCAAAGCCCGCGCTGGGAAGAAACCGCAAAGCGGTGCCTGGCGTGCGCGAACTGCACGATGGTCTGCCCGACGTGTTTTTGCTCGACCGTCGAGGACACGACGAGCCTTTCCGGCGACAACGCCGAGCGCTGGCGTGTGTGGGACTCGTGCTTCACAATCGACTTCAGCCATATTCACGGCGGCAGCGTGCGCAAGTCCGGGTCGTCGCGATACCGCCAGTGGATCACACACAAGCTCGCGTCGTGGCACGATCAATTTGACACGTCGGGCTGCGTTGGGTGCGGACGCTGCATCACGTGGTGTCCGGTGGGAATCGACATCACCGAGGAGGTGTCGGCCTTGCGGACCGCCGAGGCCGGTGGACGTGCCGCCACAGGGGGATAAGAACATGATGACCAAAGACGTAAAGCAGTTGCTCGCCGAACACGAATTCGTCCGCGGCATGGAAGAGCGCCACATCGATCTGCTGGCAAGTTTTGCGCGGCTCAAAATCGTACGCGAGGACGAGTACATGTTTCGCGAGGGTGAAGACGCAGACTGCTGTTACCTCATTCGCGACGGTTGCATCGCGATCGAAGTGCGTCATCCCTCGCGCGGTTCCGTCACCATCCAGACGCTCGGGGCGAATAAGGTGGTCGGCTGGTCGTGGCTATCGCCGCCGTACCAATGGAAGTTCGACGGCCGGGCAGTCGAATTGACGCGTGGCGTATGTCTCGGATCCGAGCAATTGCGGGACGCGTGCGAAGCGGACCACGAATTCGGATACCAGTTCCTTGCGCGGCTCATGCCGGTGGTTTCCGAGCGGCTCGAAGCCACACGTCTACAACTTCTCGATCTGTACGCACCCTAATCACGTTTACAACATTGATGATATGAACACCGCGCTCACAGACCCGATGCTGACACAACCGCACCGTATCAAGGCGGTCCGGAAGGAAACGTCCGACACCTTTACGTTCGAGTTGCGTCGTCCCGACCCGGCAAATGCGAAACCGTTCAAGCCGGGGCAGTTCAACATGCTCTACATCTACGGCGTGGGCGAAGTCGCCATCTCGATCAGCGGCAATCCTGCCGACGCGGATACGCTCGTGCACACAACCCGCGCCGTCGGCACCGTCACGCGCGCGATGGACATGCTGCGTGCGGGCCAGGTGATTGGTGTCCGCGGGCCCTACGGGCGCAGTTGGCCCATCGAAGACGCCGAGGGGCAGGACATCGTCGTTGTTACCGGTGGTATCGGGTTGGCTCCGCTACGCCCGCTGCTGCATCACGTACTCGCGAATCGCGGCAAGTACGGGCGCCTTGTCCTTCTCTACGGCGCCCGCACGCCGAACGATATCCTCTATCGCAAGGAACTCGAAGGGTGGCGCGGCCGTTTCGACATGGACGTGCTCGTTACCGTCGACCGATCGATCGGGGGCTGGCGCGGACACGTCGGCGTCGTCACCCAACTCGTCCCCCGCGCCCCGTTCGACCCGTACAATGCGACCGCGTTTGTTTGCGGTCCCGAGATCATGATGAAGTACACCATCGAAGCGCTGGTTAAGCGCGGCCTGCCAACCGACGATGTATTTGTGTCCATGGAACGAAACATGAAATGCGCAGTTGGGTTCTGTGGCCATTGTCAATATGGGCCCAAGTTCGTGTGCAAAGACGGCCCGGTCTTCCGCTACGACGACGTCAAGCGTCTGCTCGATATCTGGGAGGTGTGACATGGCCGCCGCGCATAAACCGAAACTTGCCGTGTGGAAGTTCGCGTCGTGCGACGGGTGCCAACTCAGCCTCCTCGATTGCGAGGACGAGCTGCTCGCCGTAGCGGACGCCGTCGAAATCGCCTATTTCCCCGAAGCGACGCGCGCCGTCGTCAAAGGCCCCTATGACGTGTCGCTCGTCGAAGGATCGATTACCACCTCGCACGACGCGGAGCGTATCCAAAAAATCCGCAAACAATCGAAGTGCGTGATCACGATCGGCGCTTGCGCCACGTCCGGCGGAATTCAGGCGCTGCGCAATTTTGCGGACGTCGCGGAGTACACGAAATACGTCTACGCCTCGCCGGGGTACATCAGCACGCTCGCAGCCTCCACTCCCATCAGCAGCCACATCTACGTCGACTTCGAGTTGCAGGGGTGCCCCATCAATAAGTTGCAGTTGGTGGAGGTGCTCAATGCGTTCCTGCATGGGCACAAACCCAATGTCGCGTCGCACAGCCTCTGCATCGAGTGCAAACGCCGCGGTATTCCCTGCGTGATGGTTGCGCAAGGGATCCCCTGCATGGGGCCCGTCACCCACGCGGGCTGCGGCTCGATCTGCCCGTCGTACAATCGCGGGTGCTACAGTTGCTACGGCCCGATGGAAACGCCGAACACCGCGTCGCTCGCGGCATGGTTCGGCAAGCTCGGCACGGACCGCGCGGACGTGGTGCGGAAATTCCGCACCTTTTATGCGGGCAAAGACGCGTACCGGAAGGAAAGCGAGCGCCATGAGCAACGCTAAAAAGTCGCGCACCATAAAAGTCGACTACATGGCGCGGGTCGAAGGCGAAGGCGCCCTATTTCTCAAGATTCGAGACGGCAAAGTCTCTGACGTCAAGCTGAAAATCTTCGAACCGCCCCGGTTCTTCGAGGCGTTCCTGCGAGGCCGAAAGTGGACCGAAGCTCCGGACATCACAGCGCGCATCTGCGGCATTTGTCCCATCGCGTACCAGTCCAGCTCCATCAGCGCGATGGAGTCCATCGTTGGCGCGAAGATCGACGGGCCCATCCGCGAACTGCGCCGTCTTGTCTATTGCGGTGAATGGATTGAAAGCCACGTACTCCACATGGCGATGCTTCACGCGCCCGACTTTCTCGGCTACGAAGACGCCATCCAGATGGCAAAAGACCACCCCGATGTCGTCAAGAACGCGTTGCGCCTCAAGAAGATTGGCAATGAACTGATGACGGTCGTTGGCGGCCGCGAAATCCATCCGATCAACCTTCGCGTCGGCGGCTTCTACAGGACGCCAACGAAGAAACAGTTGCTCGCCATGCGCGACGACCTCCTCTGGGCTTGTGACGCGTCGGTGGCGCTTACAAAGCTGGTTTCGACCTTCGAGTTTCCGGACTTTGAACGCGACTACGAGTTCGTCGCGATGCGCCACCCCGGCGAATACCCGCTCTGGGAAGGGCGGCTTGTCTCGAACAGGGGCCTCGATATTCCGATTGAGGACTTCTTCAAGCATTTCGAGGAAGAGCACGTCAAGCACTCGACTTCGCTGCATTCGTTCGTCAAGCTGCGCGGCGCGTACCACGTCGGACCGCTTGCGCGCTTCAATCTCAACTTTGACCGGCTCACACCGCGCTGCCGGGAGCTCGCGCAGGAAATTGGCGTGACGCCACCGTGTACGAACCCGTTCAAGAGCATCGTCGTGCGCGGTTTCGAGACCCTGTACGCGTGCGAGGAATCGCTTCGCATCATCGAGTCGTACGAGGAGCCGGAGAAACCGTTCATTGAACTCGCGCCGCGCGCGGGACGCGGTCACGGCTGCAGCGAAGCCCCGCGCGGCATCTGCTATCACACCTACGCAATCGACGACAACGGCGTCATCACCGACGCGCGCATCGCGCCGCCGACTGCGCAGAACCAGCGCACCATGGAGGAAGACCTTGCGGCGTTCGTCCCACGGCATGCCGATCTGCCCGACGACAAACTGACGTGGCGCTGCGAACAGGCCGTCCGCAACTACGATCCGTGCATCTCGTGCTCCTGTCATTTTCTGAGACTGCACGTGGACCGCGACTGAGAGATGGACAATGGGCAACAACGGCGAACAGCTTCGCATGCTGGTCATTGGCGTCGGCAACCGCCTGCGCGGCGACGACGCGGCGGGCCCTCGCGTCGCCGATAACATCCGTTCCCGCGCCCTGCCCGGCGTGCACATTATCGACCACAGCGGCGAGGGTGCGTCGCTGATGGAAGCATGGCAATCGGGCGAAACCGTTTTTCTGGTTGACGCGGCGGACTCCGGCGGCGAATCTGGTCAAATCTACGAGTTCGCGGCCCACGAACGATCATTGCCCGCGAGGTTTTTCCGCTACTCGACGCACGCGTTCAGCGTTGCCGAATCGATCGAATTGGCGCGTGTTCTCGATCGCCTACCCGCACGCCTGCACGTGTACGCAATCGAAGGCCGCGATTTTGGCGCCGGCGGTACGATGTCCACGGAGGTTTCGCGCGCCGTCGAAGTAGTTTCGGATAGAATCGAGGCGCTCGTCCTGGGCATCGCGCACGGCAGTAATGCGGAATCGGACCCATGCACGAACTCAGTATCGTAAAACGCATACTCGATGTGGCCCTCGACATTTCGAAACAGAATGGCGAGTTGCCCGTGGTCCGTGTGGCGATCGACGTTGGCGCGCTGAGCCAGGTCGTTCCCGAAATGATGTCGTTTGCATTCCAGGCGATTAGCCACGGCACGAACGCCGAGGGCGCCGAGTTCGATTGGACGGAAGTCCCCGTCGAAGTGCTGTGCGAGTCGTGCGAAACGATTTTCCGTCCCGGGGAGCCCGTGTGGCGGTGCCCTGAATGCGGCGCGGGCGGCGGCCGCGTCGTGCACGGCAACGAACTCGTCCTGCGCTCGGTGACCTTGCGCGACTAAAGCGGCGCATCGAGCGGGAGTCCGTCCGGGAAGGCCTGAGAACAGGTGTTGAATATGGAAATCGAAGTCATCCAAAAGGTAATGAAGGTCAACGACGAAATCGCCGGCGGCATTCGCGAACGCCTGCGTGGCGCCGGCGTGGCCGCGGTCAACCTCATCAGCGCGCCCGGTTCGGGGAAAACGTCGTTAATCGAGTCCGCGTTGCGCGCGCTCGCGGGGCGCGTCCGCGTAGGCGTGCTCGAAGGCGATCCCGACACGACGCTCGACGCGCAACGCATCGCCGTACACGGTGTGCCTGTCGTGCAGATTCAGACCGCCGGCGGTTGCCATCTCGAAGCGAACCTCGTTAGCCGCGCGCTTGACCGCCTGCCGATGCACGATCTGGATTTACTCTTGATCGAGAACGTCGGCAATCTCGTGTGCCCCGTCGATTTCGATCTCGGCGAGACCGCGCGCGTCGCGATTGTCAGTACCGCCGAAGGCCACGACAAACCGGCAAAATATCCCAAGCTTTTCCGGACCACGGATGTTGTCGTACTGAACAAAATCGACTTGCTTCCGTACGTCGATTTCGACGAAACCGTGTTCGCCGGCTACATTCAAACGATCAATCCGAAGGCGCGTATTCTGCGCACGTCCTGCCGCACCGGCGAAGGTATTGACGCGTGGACGGGCTGGCTGACGCGCGCCGGCGGAGTTCCTTCATCGGCGTAGAGAAGGCGGGATGGACGTGAACACTATCCACACGCACGCTGTCGGCTCGCACGAAATCGTTCGCGTGCACGTCGTGGTGCGCGGCGCGGTACAGGGCATCGGCTTTCGCCCATTCGTGTATCGCCTCGCGCTTGAACTCGATCTCGTAGGCACAGTCGCGAACTCGCCGTACGGCCTCGTCATCGACGCCGAGGGTCAGTCGGCCGCCGTCCAGTCGTTTCTTCGGCGGTTGCATGCCGAAAAGCCGCCCCTCTCGCGCATCGAGACCATGGATGTCGTCCATCTCGCACCGGTACATGCCCGGGAGTTCGCGATTGTAGACAGCGAAAAGGATGGTGACACCAGCGCGTTTGTCATGCCGGATATTGCCGTGTGCGCGGAGTGTCTGCGCGAAATGCGTGACCCCTCGAACCGGCGCTACCGCTATCCATTTATCAACTGCACCCACTGCGGGCCACGTTTCTCCCTCGTGCACGCGATGCCTTATGACCGGCCCAACACGTCGATGCGCGCATTCCGAATGTGTGCGCAGTGCCGCGACGAATACGAGGACCCCGCCGACCGGCGGTTCCACGCGCAACCCATCGCCTGCGCGAATTGCGGTCCGTCAATATCCATTTGGGGACCCGAAGGCGACGTGTACGCGTCGCACCATGACGCGCTGCTCATGGCGGCGACGGAGGTGCGCGCGGGCCGCATCGTGGCCGTGAAGGGCTTGGGCGGGTTCCAGCTCGTTGCCGACGCGCGCGACGCGCACGCGGTTGCCCTGCTGCGAAAACGAAAGCACCGCGATGAAAAGCCGTTCGCAGTCATGTATCCCGATCTCGATATGGTTCGGGCCGACTGCGACGTGTTACCGCTCGAGGCGGCGCTGCTCGTGTCGCCCGAGTCGCCGATAGTATTGCTGAACCGCAGGCGGGCGTGCGTTCGCGTAGCGGCCAACGTCGCGCCGGGCGTCGCCACGCTCGGCGTCATGCTGCCCTACACGCCATTGCATCACCTGCTCTTGGACGAACTCGGTTTTCCCATCGTCGCGACCAGCGGCAACAAGAGCGACGAACCCATCTGCATTGACGAACACGAGGCGCTGGAACGCCTCGGCGGCATCGCCGATTTCTTTCTTGTTCACGACCGCCCCATCGTGCGTCAGATGGACGACTCGATCGCGCGCGTCATCGCCGGCCGCGAAATGGTGCTGCGCCGCGCGCGCGGCTACGCGCCGCTGCCCATCGATTGCGGCGAAACAGGTCCGTGCACCCTTTCGGCGGGCGCGCACCTGAAGAACACGGTCGCTGTTTCCAAGGGCTGCCAGGTATTCGTCAGCCAGCACATCGGCGACTTGGAGTCAGTCCAGGCCGTCGACGCATTCAAACGCGAAGTCTCGGCGATGACGCGGCTCTTTGGCGGCAGCGCCGAGCAAGTCGCGTGCGATTTGCACCCCGATTACGCAAGCACAAAGCTCGCCCGCGCGACTTCCCTGCCGGTGCGCGGTGTGCAGCACCACTACGCGCACATCCTCGCGTGCATGGCCGAGCACAAACTCGAAGGCCCCGTTCTTGGCGTGTCGTGGGACGGGACAGGCTTGGGTACCGACGGCAGAATCTGGGGCGGGGAGTTTCTTCGCGCCACCCGGGATGGCTTCACGCGCATCGCGCACCTGCGCGAATTCCGGCTCCCCGGCGGCGACCAGGCCATCCGCGAACCGCGCCGGTCCGCGCTCTCGGTGCTCATGGAATCCGGTGCAATGCCCGTAGAAGTTTCGCGGTCCGCGCTTGATAGATTGAATCCCGCTCGACTCGGGCTCATCCCGACGTTGCGCGCCTTTCGCGGCGATGAAATCCCAACGCTTATCGCCATGATACAGAATCGCATCAATTCGCCGGTCACGACCAGCGCGGGCCGGCTCTTCGACGCCGTCGCATCCATTTGCGGTGTATGCCAGCGCGCATCCTACGAAGGCCAGGCGGCAATGTTGCTGGAAGCACTCGCGAAGGACGCGCCGGCCCATGGTGCTGCGTACCGGTTTGACGTGATCGAACGCGGGGACGGAATTGTCCTGGATTGGGCGCCCGTCATACGCGCCCTGGCCGCTGATGTGCGCAACGACGAACCACCGCAGCACATCGCAGCGTGCTTTCACGATTCGCTTGCCACGGCTATTCTCGAAGTCTCGCGCCGCGCCCATCTCTACGAGGTTGTACTTAGCGGCGGCTGCTTCCAAAATTCGGTGCTCGCCGAACGAACCATCGCACTGCTCACTGACAACGGCTTCCTTCCCCATTGGCACCGCTTCGTCCCGCCAAACGACGGCGGTATCGCATTAGGACAGGCAGTATTTGCGATGCGACACCCCGCGGAGCCGTCGCGATGTGCCTAGCCGTGCCCGGCGAAATCCTGTCGATCGACGAAGGCGATCCGATTCTCAGAAAGGCCCGCGTCAGTTTCGGCGGTATGGTGAAGGAGGTCTCGCTTGCGCTCCTGCCCGAAGCCAGTGAAGGACAATACGTGCTCGTACACGCCGGCGTCGGAATCAGCATTGTCAACGACGCCGAAGCGGAAAGGATTTTCGACTACTTGGACCAACTCGGTGAACTCGAAGAATCTGGCGGCGCTTCGTCGTGAAATACATCGACGAATACCGCGATGCATCCAATGCGCGCAGAATTGCGGATGAAATTCGCCGCGTTACAACCGGGCCGCACGCCATCATGGAAGTGTGCGGCGGGCAGACCCACGCCATCGTCAAGTTTGGGATTGACGAGTTGCTTCCGCCGGCGATCGAATTGATCCACGGCCCCGGCTGTCCCGTTTGCGTCACGCCCGTCGAACTCATCGACAAGGCCATTGCCATCGCGCGCCAGCCAGACGCCGTCTTCTGTTCCTTTGGCGATATGCTGCGCGTCCCCGGAAGCCGCGACGACCTGTTCCGCGCGAAAGCGTCCGGCGCGGACGTGCGCATCGTGTATTCGCCGTTGGACGCGCTCAATCTCGCAAAGAACAACCCCGGCAAGCAGGTTGTCTTCTTCGCGGTGGGATTCGAAACCACGGCGCCTGCAAATGCATTGGCCGTGTTTCAGGCACACCAATCAAATATCGAGAACTTCTCCATCCTCTGTTCACACGTGCTCGTCCCGCCGGCGATGGAAGCCATTCTCTCGTCACCCGATTGCCGAGTAAACGGATTCCTTGCGGCGGGCCACGTCTGTACGATTATGGGCTATACCGAATACGAGCCGCTCGCAAAGAAGTATAATGTGCCAATCGTCGTAACCGGGTTCGAACCGCTTGACATCCTCCATGGCGTGCTCCTGTGCGTGCGCCAATTGGAGGAAGGCCGGGCGGAAGTCGAAAACCAATATGCGCGATCCGTGTCGCGCGAAGGCAACCGGCACGCGCAGCGCCTTATCGAGACCGTGTATCAGATCGCGCCACGCGGGTGGCGCGGCATCGGTACGATTGCGCGCAGCGGACTCGCGTTGCGCCCGCCGTTCGACCGCTACGACGCGGAGCGCCGCTTCGACGTCTCGGAAATCGTCGCGCACGAATCCGAGGATTGCATCAGCGGGCTCGTGCTGCGCGGCGTGAAGAAGCCGCGCGAGTGCCCCGCGTTCGGCACCCGCTGCACACCTGACCATCCACTCGGCGCGCCGATGGTCTCCGGCGAAGGCGCCTGTGCGGCCTATTACCGGTACAAGCAGTCCGAACCTGCCGTTCTCGCAGGCCCGTGCGCATAGCATGAACGGCCAGACGCCCGAATCTCTGTCCTGTCCGCTTCCGCTTCCGCAGGACGAACAAATCACCATGATTCACGGCGGCGGCGGAACGGCCATGCACCGTCTAATCGAGCGTGTCTTCAAGTCACAGTTCGACAATGACCTCCTCCGCCAGGACCACGACGCGGCCGTATTCGCAGTCGACGGCACGCGGTTCGCCTTCACGACCGACTCGTTTGTGATACAACCGCTCGTCTTTCCCGGCGGAGATATTGGATCGCTCGCGGTGTACGGCACGGTGAACGATCTCGCGATGGCCGGTGCGCGGCCGCTGTACCTCAGCGCCGGATTCATTGTCGAAGCCGGACTGCCCACGCAGGTCTTGTCCGATATCGTGGCATCCATGCAGCGGGCCGCGGAAGCCTCCAACATACAAATCGTCACCGGTGACACAAAAGTCGTAGAACACGGTCACGGCGACGGCGTGTTCATCAATACCGCCGGTATTGGCGTAATCGAACACGGCCGCGTCATCGCGCCGCGATCGATTCAACCCGGCGATGCAGTGTTGGTCAGCGGCGATCTGGGGCGTCATGGAATCGCGGTTATGGCCGTGCGGGAAGGGCTCGAATTCGAAACGACGCTCACCAGCGACTGCGCGCCGCTCGCCGCCCCCGTATTGGCGTTGCTGCGCGAAAACGTCGCCATCCGTTGTTTGCGCGATCTGACACGCGGCGGACTGACCAGCGCCGTCAACGAGATTGCGGCCGCCTCCGGACGCGCTGTGCATCTGCGCGAATCGGCAATACCCGTCCGCGACGACGTCCGCGGCGCGTGCGAACTTTTGGGACTCGACCCTTTGGCCGTTGCAAACGAAGGGCGCTTCGTCGCGATCGTAGACCATTCGGATGCCGATCGCGCACTCGATACGCTGCGCGGTCACGCCGTGGACACGACTCCCGCCGTTATCGGCGAAGTGTTGGATTCCAGTCCCGCCCGCGTCACGATCGAAAGCCGCATCGGCAGCGTCCGAATTCTCGACATGCCGAGCGGCGAGCAACTTCCGCGAATCTGCTAGTGTCGTGAGTCTGAAATTCCCTGCAAAAGACTGCCCGCACGGACATCGCGCTCAAAGTCCCCCTTTGAAGGGAGATTTAGGATTTGCGGAACGACGTCGTTTGCGCTGCATTAAGTCCCCCTTTGAAGGGAGATTTAGGATTTGCGGAACCACGTCGTTTGCGCCGCATTAAGTCCCCCTTTGAAGGGGGATTTAGGGGGATGTGTGATTGAGACCCAATGGACCTTATAGAACTGATTTCAAACTCAGGACACTAGCGGACAGTCGAATCAATACAACAACTCGAACAACCGCTTCTCGGACACCAACGCCTCGCGCAGCATCGCCCACTTGGCTTCGGAACCCGCAATCGCGGACATTGCCTTGTTGAAATGCTTTGACGCATCCTCCAACCCCGCGATGTATACGTAGGTCCTCGAATCGTTCGCCAACTCCCAGATTTCCTCCGCGTTTGCAATGAGCAATCGGTCCAGTTCGACCGGCATATCCAAATGCGGGCGCGGGCTCACCGCTTCGAACGCCTTGAACGTGTCCTTGTCGTAAAACTGCCCAATGTCGCGTTTGATGTCGTTGAGATACAGCGTCTCCATACCCGTACGCGCGCCGTAGAACAACCGCACTTTGCCTTTCCATGTGCGCCGTTCGTCATAAATATGCTTCACGAATGCACGGAACGGAGCAATGCCAGTGCCCACCCCGACCATGAGAATGTTGCTGTTTACATCGCTCGGAACCGAAAACTGGTGTCCGTACGGCCCGGTGACGTCTATTCGGTCCCCGGGAAGCGCGTCGCACAAGAAATTTGACGCAACGCCCGGATAGCGCTCGCCGCTGATTTCGTCGACGTAGTAGCAGCGCCGAACGCAGATTGAAATAGTCATGCCTTTCCCGTCCTCGCCGCGGCGCGAACTTGCTATCGAGTACAGTCGCAAATGCGTCGGATTGCCGAAGTCGTGCGGTCCCGGCGTCAGCACGCCGATGCTCTGGCCCTCGACAAAGTCGAGTCCGCCTTCGCCAATATCGAGCACGATATGCCGCACTTCCACGTCGGACTGCAAGGGCGTAATGCGCGTAGACTCTTTGACGATGGCCACCTTCGGGTGGCTGATGTCGTACTCGCGCAGAAGTGTTGTTGTCTCTCTTGTTTCGGCGTTCATTGACGTCGTCCTCCATCTGCGCTCTCCGCCATCGAGCGCGTTCTTCCACACGAGCAGAACAAGCACCGGTGTCCGCTCGGGCACGCACCGTCGCCCTCCGCGTCCGATGCCGTGCCGCCATACCTGTCATCGATCGCCGTCCAAACCAACAGGAGGGCGAAAACCATCGCGGAAGTAAGCGCGATTCCCAGCATCGCCTAACCTCCCAAACCTGCGAATCCCATGAACGCGAGCGATAAGATGCCCGCAATGATGAGACTCAGCGCCGTGCCGCGCACCGCGTCCGGTACTTCGGCAAGGTTTAACTGTTCCCGCAGGCCCGCCATGATGACGAGCGCAAGCGAAAAGCCGGCGCCCGCGCCAACGGCGTACACAATGCCTTGCAGGAAGTTGTATTGTTTGAACGTCTGGAACAACGCCAGCGCCAGGATCGCGCAGTTCGTCGTGATTAGCGGCAGGTAAATTCCCAGCGCCCGAAACAGCGCGGGGCTGAATTTCTTCATCACCATTTCCACAAGCTGCACGGCGCAGGCGATAACCACAATGAAGCAAATGAGACGCAGATACTCCATCTGCAAATACGCCAACAGCAGGTTCACTCCCGTCGCGCACGCCGATGTCACAAGCATCACGAACGTGACCGCAATGCCCATACGGCTCGCCGTATCGAGCTTCCCCGATACGCCCAGAAACGGACAAATCCCCAGAAACGCGCTCAAGACGAAATTGTTCATAATGCACGCGTTCAAGAAAATGAATGTCAACGAATCGGACTTCATGCGGCGTTCGCCTTTTCCGTTTCGTCCGGCTGCGAAGCCTTTGCGTCGCCGCGCTGCCGCCACCACGAAAACACGAGCAGCCACGCGCCCAGCACGAAAAACCCGCCCGGCGGCAGCACCATGAGCCCCCACGGTTCGAACCGATCGCCCGTGACACGCGCGCCCATAAACGTACCGGCCCCCAGGACCTCGCGCACGCACCCCAGGCACAACAGCGCAATCGTAAAGCCGAGCCCCATGCCAATCGCATCCAGCGCGGACCGGTGAACCGTATTCTTGGAAGCAAACGCCTCCGCACGGCCAAGAATGATGCAATTCACGACAATTAGTTGGATGAACGCCCCGAGCGCCTGATACACCTGCAAGCTAATTGCCTGAATGACGTAATCGACGATGGTGACAAACGTCGCGATGATGACAATGTACGTCGCGATGCGCACCTGCTTCGGTACAACGTTCCGCATCAGCGACACGAGCGTGCTCGACCCAACGAGTACAAACGTAGTGGCAATCCCCATCGTGATTGCGTTCGTGACCGAGTTCGTTACGGCAAGCGTCGGACACATGCCCAGTACCATCACGAAGACCGGGTTTTCCCGCCACAGCCCGTTGAGCAGGGTGTCGAGCGGTGACGGTCCCAAGTTTGTCTGTTTCGCCATGCTCATTCGCGTGCCCTAATCTGGTCCACCTGCTTCAACACGATCGGCACAATTCGCCCCGCGCTGTCGGTGACGATCCGGCCAACGGCCCTCGTTGAAATTGTCGCGCCGGAAACCCCGTCAATCTCCCATGCGCTCTTCTTTGCACCGTGCTTTACGCCCACGACGTCGTGCTGCAAACCGGAAACGTCGTCGTTAACGGTCAATGGAAGCCCGTCAAAATTCGCCAAAAAAGCCGGATCGAACCCAATCTTGTCGCCAAGCCCCGGCGTCTCTTTGCTTTCAATCACCGTGAATCCTGTCGCGCACTGCGTGTCCGGCGAATAGCCAAAGAGCACACGAATCACGTCCTGGTAGCCCTGGCCGGCGCCCTCGATCGCGACCCCAACCAATCTCCCCGTGTTGTCATAACCCGCATAAATCTTCTCGCCGCCTGCGTGCCCCTCTTGCGCACGTCGAAGCGATTCGCCTTCGACGGCATACGTAACCTTCGCCGTCGCCCCCGGCAATACCCGAAACACGGCCTCCTCGATTGCGCGTTGCCGGTTCGCGAGAATCCTTGGCAGCGTCGTCTCGTACGCCAGCACAATCAGCATGCCGCTTAGCAGCGACACGCCCGCGAGCGTCCGCAGCATTCGCCACATATCGCCACCGCGCCGTTGCGCTATCTGTGGTGATGCGCTCATAGCTTCGCCTTCGCGCGGCGCGCGCCGTAAATGCGCGGCTGCGTCAGGTTGTCGATGATCGGCGACACGGCGTTGCCCAGGAGGATTGCGTACATCACGCCCTCGGGCAGACCTCCCTTGAGGCGGATAATTACCGTGAGAATTCCCATCAACGCGCCGTAAATCCACACACCAAGCGGCGTCACCGGCGACGCCACCATGTCGGACGCCATGAATACCGCGCCAAGCATCAATCCACCGGCGAAGAGCGTGAACACCGGCGTCGGATACTGATCCGGATTGACAACGTAGAACGCGCCGCTCGTGAGAAATGCCGAAAACAGCATCGATGCGGGTATGCGCCAATCCAGCATCTTGCGCCACGCGAGATACGCGCCGCAGACTAAGATCAGAATCGCCGACGTCTCGCCCGCGCTGCCGGAAGTCATTCCCATCGCAAGCGAACCCACATTCGTCGGGATGTGCTCGAATTTTTGCAGCGCCAGCGGGGTCGCCCCGCTAAAACCGTCAATGCCGAGCGATTTCACCCAGTCGCCGATCGGGTTGGCCATGGCAAACGGCGCGGTCAACGTCGACGGTATGAACGACGTGAACCGGCCTGGCGCGAGTGGGGGGGACCACGTCGTAATCGCCGTAGGAAACGCCGCCTGCAAGAACGCGCGTCCAACCAGCGCAGGATTGAAAACGTTGTACCCCAATCCTCCGAATACCGCCTTGCCGACCACCACCGAGACCACGCCGCCAACCGCCGCCATCCAGAGCGGCAATCCGGGCGGCAACGTCAGCGCCAGCAGGATTCCCGTAATGACAACGCTGTAGTCGTTCACCGTCGGTTCTTTGCTCGCGAGTCTGCACACGATGTATTCGGTGACAACGCAGGCCGCCGTTGTGGCGATCACCAGCGCCAACGCGCTCACGCCGAACAGGAACACCGCGAACGCCACAATTGGCAGCAGCGCGATCACAACGTTGAGCATGATCGTCTCGACGCCCTCCGCGCGCTGCATGTGCGGCGACGTTCTCAACTCGAGCATGTGCGCCTTCGCGCTCATGATTGTGCCGCCTTCCGCTGCCGGTTTAACTGCTTCGCCACGCGAAACTGCTGGACTAACGGAATGTGCGCCGGACACACATACGTGCAGCAGCCGCACTCGAAGCAATCGCTTAGATGAAAATCCGTCTCCATCGTTTCGTACAGCCCGCTCTTCGCGAGCAACCCCAGGCGCGACGGATTGAGGTGAATCGGGCACGCCTCAACGCAGCGCCCGCATTTGATGCACGGATACACTTTCGTGGGCTGCTTTGAAGTTTCCGCTTCCGTCAGCACGAGAATGCCGGTAATACCCTTTGTGATGGGCACATCGGGGTCCGCCACCGCTGGACCCATCATCGGTCCGCCAAAGATCACCTCCGTCGCATCGGCGCGCAACCCCGCATGCTTGAGCGCAAAGCTTAGTGGCGTCCCCAGCGCGACCATATAGTTACCCGGATGCGCCACGCCCGGCCCGGTGATCGTCACCACGCGCTCGATTAGCCCCTGCCGTTTCGGCAGCAGCTCGCCGAGCTGCGCCAGCGTCGCCACGTTGAACACCGCGACGCCAACTTCCGCCGGCAATCCACCCGATGGCACCTCGCGGTCAAGCACGACTTTTGTGATCATCTTCTCCGCGCCTTGCGGATAATGCGTCTTCAGGACGGCGATCGACGTCGTTGGCGCAATGCGGGGCGACGTCCACAGCGCTTCCGCCGCGTCGAGCTTATTGTCCTCCGTCGCAATTACCGTGCGCTCCGCGCCGACGGCCTTCTGCACGATCTGTATTCCCACGTGAATATCGTCGGCATACTCGAGCATCACCCTGTGGTCGGTGGTCAGATATGGTTCGCACTCGCACCCGTTCACGATCACGGTGTCAATGCGTTTACCTTCGGGCACCGCCAACTTCACGTGCGTCGGAAACGCCGCGCCGCCCAGACCCACCACCCCCGTGTCCTGCACGGCCCGTATCAATTCATGTACCGGCATTGTGTCGATGTCTTGCGGCGCGCTGTACAGCACTTCCTGGTCCGCGCCCATATACGTGCGGATCACGATCGATCGAACCATGTCGCCTTTCGCACTCAGCCTGCGTTCGATTGCGGTTACGACACCCGTCACCGGCGCGTGCATCGGAACCGAAACAAACCCGCCCGCCTTCGCGATTGGCTCCCCCCGTACGACTTCCTGCCCGTCGTTGACGCACGGCGCCGCGGGCGCCCCCGTATGTTGCAGCAACGGCACAATGAGTTCGGGCGCGAACGGCAAACGCCGGATCGCCAGAGAGCGCGTGCCCTCCTTGTGCTCCGGCGGATGAATTCCGCGCGCGAACGTCTTCGCGATATGTCGCATTTGCGCCAGCATGGCGATCCTCGGGCACTCGTCCTTACAAATACTTCTTGGCGCGTTTGATCAACTTGTCGATGTCTTTCTCCGAGCGGTCTGCCGGCATTCCCGGATGGATCACTTGTGCCGTGCACTTCTCCGCCGCGCGCACCAGATCGCGATAGGGCCCGCCCTTCGGGTCCTTCACGTATGCCTTCTTCTGTTCGTTGTACGCGAAGATCTTGTTGTTGATCTTGATGCACTCGTCGCAAGCCGTACATTCGGAAGATGTGATGTACGGCGCGATGTAGCCGTTGCCGCTCGCGGTCGTGGGCTTTGCCGCGACTGGCGCGCCCACCGCCGCGGTGGGGCCGGCGGCGGGCGCCGCTTCTTGCTCCGCGGCCGGTGGCGCCATCAGCGCTTCGACGGCCGCCATCGGTCCTCCGCCCGCCATCTCGAGCAGGCGCCCCGCGAGGCGCGCCGCCATCTCCAGCCGCACTTTTTGCGCGATCTCTTCGGGGTCAATTTCTTTGCGAATGCCCGCAACAGACTTCAGCATGCGCCAGAAGCTGCGCCGCTCCTCGCACGAGTCCACCACCACTTGCGACGGAATCACACGGATGATCCGCTGCTTCTTGTCCGTCGCCCAGATGTACGGGAACTTGCCTTCGCGCTCCTCGGCGCTCAACCCGATGAATTCGTGCAACGGGACCATGTTCTCGTTCCATGTGTCGCGCGGCGCCGTACGGAACTGCTTGCGAAAGCGCCCTTCCGTAACCGCAAAGTCCGCAAACGTCATCGGTACTTCCATCTCCGATTTCGCGCCGTTCTCGTCGAGGTATGGGATTCGGAACGTGGGCCAGTCAATCTCAATCTCGGGATTGCCTTCGAGGTCGAAGCATTCCGGCGGCGTTATGCCCTTGTCCGGGTTGTAGCGGAAGATTGGATACGCGCGCGATTCGACCGCGAGCTTGCTCTGCAGTTGCGCCACGTCGTCGCCGATGCCGTGTTCCGGCATGCACGGCGCGTAAATATTGAACAGCGCCGGACGCCGTGCATTCAGCCCGTCGATAAACCCTTCGATTAGGTGCGTCGTGTTCGACATGCTCCCCTGCAGCACGTACGTCGTGCGGTGCGCCATGCCGATCAAGCCGATCTCCTTGCGGATTTCCTCTTTGCCCTTGATCGCTTTTCCGTATTGGGCCATATCGGATATCTGGCCCATAAACCCGGATGTGCACGCCTGGCCGCCCGTGTTCGAGTACACCTGCGTATCGAGAATCAGCACCTTCACCGGCTTGCCCGTCATCATCATGCGCGACAGGTTCTGGAACCCGATGTCGTACATCGCGCCGTCGCCGCCGACTGCAACCACCGGCGGGCAGAGATGAAACTCCTCGTCCGTAAACTGGCGCCAGTCGAAATACGTGAAGAATTCTTCGTACTTCTTCGCGTTGTATTCGCCCGCGAGCTCAAGTTCGGCCATACGAATGGCCTTGAACCCCTCGGCCATCTTCGCCATGTGGCCCTCGAACACGCCGAGCGCCATCGATGTCGAGTCCTGGAACAAGTGGTTTGCCCACGGGAACGGGTACGGGTTGTACGGATACGTCGAACCCCATACCGACGTGCATCCCGTCGAGTTGATCATCCCCATTGTCGCCCGGCCGCGCTTCGTCACGCCTTCCGTATACTGCCACTTCAACTGGCGCAGTCTATCGAGCAGGTGCGTCACGAACAGGAGCCAATCCGCGTCGATCGTCTTGCCCGCATGGTCCGCGTCGAGCGACGCGGCGATGCTCGATAGCGTAACGTCCTGGTCGCGTAGGTTTGTCAACGCCTGATCGATCGCCGCAACGTCGCCCAGGTTCAGTGTGCTCGCCATCTTCATGCGAATGTGCGTCTCGAGGCGCAGAATGAGTTCGCTAATCCGCTCGACCTGTTTCTTAACGCGCGGCTGCATCAGCGCCTCGACGGTCGCCGTGAACAAGTGCACAACCGTCTTCTCGCCGCAGCCCAGGCAGGCGCCGTCGCCGCCAACCGTCGATTTGAAGTTCCGCTTGTCGAGCAACAGCGTCTCGAGCGCCCCGATCTTCTCTTCCAGACTTTCTATGCGGATGAAGTCCGGCGGCGTTGTCGGCAGCGACTGCCAGAAGTCCCACTCCGCGTTGAGGCGCGCCGTAGTCTCCGCCGTCTGCGTCACCGTCCGCAGCGCGTCGTCCTCGCACACGCGCACACACTCGTTGCAACCCTTGCACGCATACGGGTCGACCGTGATTGACAGCAGCCCGCCGCTGCCGGCGATGGACTTTTCACGTTGGATGTAGTACGGCTTCGTTATCGAAAACCGGAAGCTGCCAAGTTCTTTTAGGAACAATTCAAACTCCGCTTCAATCTCCGAGCGTGCCTCGTCATCCTGTCCGATTTCCGCGCAGGTATCCGCGACGGCGTCCCGAATGAGACGGTTCACGTCCGCCTTCTCGCCTTCCGAGGAAAGTCGCGTCTGCAGCAATGTCTCCGTCGTGCGCAGCGCCTTGCGAAGGTGTTTCACCGGGTGTCCGTGCTTCTCGATGCGCTGCACGACCGTGCCGAAGATGTCCGGCGCCGAATGCACCAGCCCACTAATCGCGCTGTCCGGACAGACCGTGTAGCACTTTCCGCACGCAGTGCAGTTCTCGGGCACCCAGTTGGGGTGTTCGAAACGAATCTGCGTCATGTCGCGGAACACGCCCGTGGCGACCGGAATCACGCTGAGACCAATAAAGGGGTCAACCAGGTTATCGTTGCCCTTTCCGGTCAAATAGAAGTTGCCGGTCTGTTCCCAGAACCGGTGAACGTCCGTTGCGCGCGCATCGCTCGCGGGGAGTTCCTTCAGCGCGGCGGGCAGCAGCGGCGCCTTGCGCGGGCCGTTGTTCTCCACGAGGACCCGCTTGTCCACGATCTCTTTCAGCTCGACGAACCCGCGCTGCACCACGCGAACGTTGCCTTCAACAACCCGAGCGCCCTTCGCACCGAATTTCTTCTCGAGTTGTGCGCGGATCGCTTTAAACAACGTTTCTTCCGTAAGTTTCGCCTGCTCCATCACGCTTGATGCCGCAAAGAACGCGCCCTGGAATGCGATGCCCTGCATGCGGTACTGCAACTCGGGATCGCCCGCTTCCTCGCGCGCGATCTTGAACGCATCGAGGTAGAACACGCGAATGTCGTTGTCAACGATCACCTTCTGGAATCGCGGCGGAATCGCCTTCCACGTCGCCTCGGGCGAATCGAGATCGCTCTGGATGATGAACACGCCGCCCTTTTTCAATCCCGCAAGAGGATTCGAGTGGTGGAACACGTTCGGGTCCGGCGATAGCACAACGTCAACGTAGAAGTATTCGCAATTGATGCGAATCGGTTCCGGCGCCGCGGACAGGTAATACGTCGTTGGCTGGCCTTTCTTCTCCGAACCGTACTTTGGGTTGGCCTTCACGTGCAGGTTCAACAAGTCGAAGAGCGTCATCGCCAGGTTCTTGCCCGTCGTGATCGCGCCCCACCCGCCGATCGAGTGCATGCGCACCGTGATGCTGTCCTTCGGCATGAGGTTCGGATTCTCGCTGCCGTGGACCGCGAGTTCCTTGATGCGCGGATACGCGTCGAGAATCTCCTGTTGATAGATTTCCTGTTTCGGCGTGTACGCCTTGTCGCGCACGAAGTCCACGCTCAGGTAGTAGAAACGTTTCTTCGCGCCGCCCTCGATCATGTTCTCGACCGCGCCGATGATGCCCTCCGGCTGCAAATCGCGGCTGCCCAACCCGAACGATCCCGAGTACAACGGCGGCACTTCATCCGCCTTGCGATACACCGGATGATCGGGATACGGCAATTCGCCCTTGCCGGCGCGGCCGTTTTCGAGGCACTTGCCGATCGCCGCGCGCACCTCGCGAATCAGCGGCAGGTCCGATGCAAGCGGCTGGTCTGTGCGCTCGAGCACCGTCACGCCCTTGCGCCCCGCGATGATTTTGCACAATAGATCGCCGGGGAATGGACGGAACATCGTCATGTTGATGACACCGATCTTGATCTTGCGCGTTTCGCGCAAATAGTCGGCGACCGCTTCCGCGCTGCTCACCACGCTGCCCTGGCCGATGATCAGGTAATCGGCGTCTTCACAGCGATACGTCGCCACACGGCTGTATCGCCGCCCCGTGAGCGCGTAAAAATCGTCCATCGCCTCGTCGGTGATCTGCGCGATGTGATCGAAGAAGAATGGCCGCTGCGCGGCCACACTCTGCATGTACGAATCCTGGTTCTGCACCACGCCCGCCATTACCGGATTGTCGACGTCCCACAATTCCGGAATGCGCCGCCGTCTCGGCCCGAAGATGATCCGCTGCGCCGGCGTCGGCGTGTCGATGATGTCGCCCGGCGATCCAAGGTACTCGCGGATCAACTCGCGTTCCGGCACCATCAGCGACTCGATCAAGTGCGTCGTCAGGAACCCGTCCTGTGCAACGATGCCAGGGTTCAGCGACAGCTCCGCAATCCGGTGCGCGATGATGTTCAGGTCGCAGACCTCCTGCGCCGACTTGCCGAACACCTGGAAGAACCCCGTGTCGTCCACGCAGTGGTAGTCGTCGTGCCCCGCATGTACGTTTAGCGACGCCTTCGTCATCGCGCGGCACCCCATGTTCAGCACATACGTCAGGCGCTTGCCGACCGCCGCGTACAACGACTCATGCATGTAGGCGATGCCCTGCCCGGACGAAAAGTTCGCGGCGCGAAGCCCGGTCATCGAAAGCCCCGCCGTCACCGCCGCTGCCGCGTGCTCGCCTTCCGGCTCGATGAAGATCAACGGACGGCCCGACACGTTCACGTGTCCCGCCGCCGCGTTCTCCGCCCAGTACTCGCCCATCTGCGTCGATGGTGTAATCGGGTACGCGCCCGCTCCATCCGTCGATTCGCGCTCGCACATGATAACGGCCGTATTGCCGTCCATCGCGTCGCGCGTCCCCGGATACTTGAATTGCTTGTCGTTCTGCTTCATGGCTGTGCCTCGATTCCAGCGCGGCGATTCCGCCGCACCGCGCTCGTTCTGTTCATCCCATCACATTCGCCTTCGGCTTCACCGGCAGCGATGATTTTCGAGAAATCGGTTTGGCCTCGGCGCCCTTCACGGGCCCGGCCTTTTCGTCTATCCACACAATCGCGCCCGTCGGACAACGCTCAATCGCGTCCCGTGCGGCGCCGTGGTTTTTTGCGTAGTCCACTACGGCGAGATTGTTCACAATGCTCACGACGCCCGGTGCATCCGCGGCGCAACGTCCGCACCCCGTGCACGCCACTTCACACTCGGCTTCGGCAAGCTCCCCTTGTTGCAGGCTCTTGCACGCCACCCAGAGTCGGTGGCTGACGGGGTGAATCGAAAACAGCGATTTGGGGCACACCTCGACGCAGTCGCCGCACGCCGTGCATTTCGATTCGTCCACGACGGGAAGCCCGTGCTCGTCCATCGTGATCGCACCAAATTCGCAAACCCGCGCACAGTCTCCCAATCCGAGACAACCCCACGCGCACCCCTTGCCCCCGCCCGCAACCAACGCTGCGCCCCGGCACGTGCTCATCCCCTTGTATTGCGCGCGTATCCACGACACGTGCCGCCCGCCCGCGCAAGCCAACCGCGCGACACGCCTCTCAACGTCGCCCGCCGCAACACCCAAATGCGCCGCAATCGCGGCGATCCCGTCCTTCGAGCTGACGGTGCATTTCGCCGGCGCGCTCGTCCCCGATACCACCAACTCTGCAAACGCCCGGCAACCCGGGCTCCCGCACGCCCCGCAGTTGGCCCCCGGAAGCATGCCCTCCACTTCGTCAATGCGCGGGTCCTCGAACACATAGAACTTCTTGCTGGCAAGCGACAGCGACAGCGCCAATACGCCGCCAATTGCCGCCATCACCGCGCCAGCTAGAAGGACATTGACCATGAATTTCCGTTCCCGTACCTGGTGTTCCTCCGTCGAACTGTCCAGGAAAGTTTTTTCCAACGAAGGGAAATGCAACAATGATGCCTAGCCCAATGACGGGAACCTTCGACCCGCAAGAGGTTTATCTCCGAAATCTACTGATATTTCTGCGCAAATGGTCGTATCGCAGACCAAGCGTGATGAATACACGACTCATTTAGTCGTGATTGAGCAGTACTGTTCAGGGCACATGTGCTCAATTCGGGCCAACGGAAGGGCAATTGAGATGTTAAATCGCAGGCAGTTTATCCGGTCTGCAGCGGCGACCGGCGCAGCGTTCCACATGGCCTACTCCTCGGAGTTGAAGCCGAACCGCCTTCGATGCGGCATCTTGGGACTTGACCACGCCCACGGCCTCGATGTGCTCAAGGTGCTCCAAGAATCGCCGGACTACGAACTCGTCGGTGTCTGCGAACCGGACGACACCGTCGCGGCAAGGTTTGCCTCGCTACCTGCGGCGCAAGGCGTGACGTGGCTGACGAAAGATGAACTGCTGCGCGACAAATCAGTTTCCATGATCGCCGTGGAGAGCGGCGTGCCGCGATTGCTCGCGTTGGCGCGCGAAGCGGTCGATGCCGGCAAGCACGTGCACATGGACAAACCCGCCGGTGCGTCGCTGCCCGAGTTTGACGCCCTGCTGAACGCGGCGCGGGAACGATCGCTGCTTTTCCAGATGGGGTATATGTTCCGATACAACCCCGGGTTCGACTTCATCCGCCGCGCGGTCAAAGAAGGCTGGCTTGGCAGAATCCACTCGATTAGCGCAAGCATCTGCACCGATCTCGATTCCACGAAGCGCGAACGAATTGCACAATTCCCCGGCGGCCTGATGTTCGAACTGGGCTGCCATCTCATCGACATGACCGTCTTGCTGCTCGGCCCGCCGTCGAAGGTCACCCCGTTCATCCGTCACGACAGCTCGAACAACGACGCGCTTGCGGACAACACGCTCGCCGTGCTCGAGTTTCCTCACACAATCGTGACCGTCGAGTCCTCCGCGATGGAACCGCAGGCATTCGCGACCCGCCGCTTCAAGATTGTTGGCGAGAACGGGTCTATCGTACTCAACCCGATCGAACCGCCCTCGGCTCGCCTCGCGCTCCGAGACGGCGCGGGTGGATTTGAAAAAGGATCTCACACGGTCGCGTTCGACGATCTGGAACGTCACGTCCTCGACTTCGCCGATCTCGCCGCCTGCATCCGCGGCGAACGTACATTCGCGTACGACAAGGATCGCGATCTCCTTGTTCAGAAGACCGTGCTTCAAGCCGGCGGCATGCCGGCGGCGATGTAACCGTCATGGGCGTCCCCGCGCGATTGTGACACGGCCGATACAACTTTCGTCGCTGGATTCCCGTTGTGCGTTTTTCGCTACCGGAGTAAGATAGGGTGCGGTGCAAAGCTGGCGTTTGCCATCCGTAGTGGCCGGGTCATGTCCTGATGGTGGGTGGGGAACGGGAGTTCCCGCCATGTGGAACAAGGTCATTCGTATCGGCCTGGTTGTACTCGTGTTGTCCACACTCGCCGGTTGCCGGAAGTACTACGGTCAACGAAGCGTGGTTATTCCGGACAACTCCGAAGGGAGTGCTGTCCTCAAGCTCATTGTTCAGGGGCCACGTTATTTTGAAATTCAGGACCTCGACGTCGAGGTATGGATCGATCACCCCAACTTCGCAGATTTGGAGGTATGGATCGAATCGCCACTCGGCACAGTAGTCCCTTTGTTCAATGACGTCGTGGATGGAGAACCGAAGTTAATCTTCAACGACCAGGCCAGTAGGCCCTTTGGATCGTTCAAGTATGAGGAGCCGGGGCCTTGGTATCCGGCGGTGCCGGAGTACCAAATCCAAGACTATGACCCTCATGCGCTTGGGCTGTTTGTGTACAACGGCGAAGATCCCAGGGGGTGGTGGGAGCTCCACGTCCGTGACCGCTATCCGGGCAACACAGGTACGGTCGAACTCTTCGGCCTGTGCATAAACGGCGAATGGTAGCGCTCTCGCGAAGACTTATCAGGAATTGGCCGTGATTACGCAATACGCATGTCGTCGGAGACGTTGTCCCACGTAATTCCAATCCGCGGCGCCGCGTACCCGATCGCTTCGAGATGATCGCCGTAGACCATCATCCAATGCGAATCGCGTACCTCGTTCAACAAACGTTTCCATTCGCCGTGGATGCGCACGTCCTGTTGCGACCGGCAGATGTCGTAGTACGGATTGCTCTCGACCGTCCCGCGGATGCCGACCCAACGCCCCGTTGTGTACTCGGGATTCACGAACGAGAGTTCCTGCCCGATTGGCATCTCGACTTTTGGCGCCGCGCCGAATTCCGACTCGTAGTGCGTAACGATCCGCGCCGGCTCGTAGCGGTCCGCGTTCATGCGCCGCGGCCCTGTACAATGCGCGCACGTCACCATGGCCTGATGCGGAAACGTCGAATTGTGCATGAACACCGGCTGGTTCGTCAGATGCCGCAACAATACGCCCGCGGGCACCACCACGAAATCCGACTCGCAAAACGCGCCGTACCCTTCGTCGTTCAATATCTCAAGCGTTAGGCACGCAGTCGTCTTCGACATCGGCATGATTGTCGACATGCAATCCTTGATGGTGAAGCAGTGCGTTTCGTGCTCCGCCATGATCTGTTTGAACAACCCGTACAGAACAAACGCATTCGTCACAAACGAGCGATCAGTCTCTAGCGACGTGCCCGGCAAATCGAGATACGCCTGCGTCCACTCCTCGGCCCGTTGCAACACCGACGGATCCTTCATCGCCGATTCGATGCGCTTGCCCAAATCGTCATATGACACCTCGACGATGTCGAACCCGAACTTCTCCCGCGCCACTTGCGGCGCATCGCCCGCGTACTTGCCCATCGGCCCGCCAAGCGCGACGATTCGCGTGCCCTTGAAGTTCGCGACGGCGTACAGCGCGCGAAGCCGCCACAACAATTCGTCCATCTCATCGACGACGACATCTTCCACATGCAACCGCTTTTCGCTCGGCTCCGTATCGTTCGCCATCTTCAAATAACGCGTGCTCAGCGCCTCGTACCAGTAATAGACGGGACCCGACCTGTGCCTCACAAAAACAATCGCGCCCCGCTCCGGCACGCACGCCGTCAACATCGTCCCGGATCCCGTTGCAGGATAGATAATCGTGGCGTCTGCGGCTAGCGATGCCGAGGCACTCGCTTCCTCCGGTGTCGTCACGTGCACCACCGGTTGAATTGTCATCGGGAACGGCGCCCGCTTGGCGAGATCGTCGAGTTCCTTCGCGATCCGCTGCGCCTCATCGCGCGCGGCATCCTCGGTTTGCACGCCGCCCCACGATTTCCACGAAGACATTTCCTTGTGCGTCGGCAGCCGATACATCAATACGGGCTGGACGCGCAGCGATTTGCCGATCGACAAAAACGGTTTGGCCGGGTCCCATTCCAGCGACGAGAATGGCGCATGTACCGGTTCGGCGATTGCGAGGTGAAGCAGGCCCGCCGCCCCCACGGCCATCGAGGCGGATGCGCCCATGAATTCGCGGCGGTTGATGCAATGACAGCACATTTCGTGTCCCTCCCGTGCAGCGAGAGACCGAATGGCTTTACATCCCGTCGCTAATCATGCGCCCGTTTCTCATGCGCGTCAAGTGGGGGAGAGGGGGCGGGGGGGCCGTCGTTCGCCGCTCCATTCGTCCCCGCGGCGGGTCCCTTCCAATACGCCAACACTACCCACAGCAAGAATGGCAGCGTGATGAAGATTTGCGCAATTGCCGTCGGCGCCTGCGGATTGCGCGCAATAACTTTGGAAAACGCAAAGAACACCACGATGTGTGCGATGTGCGTAATCGCGAGGATGGCCCAGCCGATGCCAAGTGCCGTTGCGCGTTGTCTCCATGTCAGCCGGCGCGTCGCCAACACCAACGCGATGAACACGGCCACGTTCGTGACCACCCACGACACCGGCGTCGTCGGCGTGCGATTGTCCAGCGCGAACCCCAGCGTCGTATCGGTGTTGAGCAGCCCGTGCGCGCTGATGATCACGCCCTTGATCGGATACCCGCCAAAAACTTTTAGCAGCAGCGCCGCTGCTTGTCCGATCCCCCACGAATACACCGGCATCGACAGCCACCACAGCGCCAATACGAACGGCGTGATGCACACAAGCCGCAGCGCAAAGAGCGCTACGCGGCGGACGTGGGATTCGTCCGCCATGACGTACCCGGCCGCACAATGAGCTCGACCCACAACAGCCACACCCCGACCACGATCAACACGTAAATCGATTGCCACACGTACTGGTGCGCGAACTCGAACACGCCCGGGTCGTCGCTCCAGTACGCGCCAATCACCGCAAGACAAACCAACCGGGCGAGATTGATTCCGTAGAGGATCGGCACGCCGGCAATCAGACCAAGGATACGCTTGCGCAACGGCGCGGGAAATGCAATCAGCGCGGCGAGAAAAATCGACATCGACGGCAATGCGCCGCAATCCGGCACCAGGCTAAACGTGAACCGCGGCGGCGGCGTTTCGCTCGACCGCGCCACAAACGACACCTGCGGACCGAGCCGGTCTTGAATCTGCGTGGTGATGCGGGCGACTCGTTCGCTCAGGAACTCGCGCTGCTCTGTCCGCGCCTGTTCAACGTAGGATTCCACTTCCATAACCGTGGCGTCCTGCACGACGCCCCCCGATTGCGCATTCCGCGCCAGCGCGTCAACGAGCGGGCCGACGCTCGCGATGGATTGCTTCACGCTGTCGGGCGCCACCTGCATGGCCATCGGCCCGCCGCCGCGCGTGGTCGACGCCCGCAGACGATCGTAGCTCGCGCGGACTTGTGCAACGCGCTCGAACGTTACGGCGCCCGCAGCGGCGGGAAGCGGATCGGTCAGCGCAAGATAGCGTCGTTCCGTGCGCAGATCGTGGCCGAGACGCAACGCGCGGTGCGACCACGCTTCGTACGCACTAAGAGGAGTGGCCGCGCCGCCCCGTGCTCCGGGCGTCGGGTCCTCGCCGCGTCGCCACGCGTCCATCTCCGCGCGCATTTGTTCCGCGCGCCCGTCATACGCCGACGGCGTTTCAACCGAACTGGACGTGCCAACGACCCCGAGAACGAACGAGGCCTGACGCGCAACCTGAAACAGGTACCAATTCATCGCGGATGTATTGATCGCGTAGCGGCCCGCCGTTAGCAGCAACGCAGTCAACACGAGAAACGTCACGACAAACCGCACAGCCGCCCATCTCGACATGGGGCCGCGCGGCGGTTTCGTCGGGGTCTCGCCGGCTTCGGTGGACATCGCGTAATTATGCGGGGTTCATCGTGTAAGGGCAACGCGCCGGCTTACGGCAGCGTAATCCACTCGCCTGGTTTGACCGCCGCACCCAATTGTTTGCCGAGTGCGGATTCCTGGAACAGCGCATATTCGTCGTCGTTCGACGGCGCCTGTACGACCGCGCCGGAAGTGGCCTTCGCCAGACGCCGCGCGGCAAACGCGCGCTCCACACGTGTCAGGGTAAGCCCCTTCTCCTCGCCCGCGCGGGCAATCCCGCGGTACAGCGTCTTACGGCAATCGTTCTCGACAGCCATCGCCTTCTGCACTGCGTTCTTGTCCGCCGGCGTTGCAAAGAGATCGGTATTGCGCAATTCCAGATAACCCCGGTTGTCTTCGCCAAGCACGCCCTGCGACTTCAACGCGGCGACCTCGGCGCAATGTTCACGCATGCACTCCGCCGCCGTCATCGGATCGTGCTCATCGACCTTGTCCGATTTGTCCCGCGGCGCGGGCGCAAGCAGTCCGTCCGGCGCCGCGCCGGACGATCCGCTGACGTACGCGAGCACCGCATCCACGTTACGATCCAATTCCGCGCGGTCCACCGGCGCATGTTTGGGCAGCGCCGCCATCGGGCCCGTCGCGCACCCCGCGACAATGCCAACCACAACTAAGACCGAAATGAAACCGTTCCGTACCATTCCGCTGATTTCCCGGCTTCCCGCGCGGCGACGCTACCCCGCGTTCCCATCTTCCACCACTTCCACCTGGATTTTTCCGATGATTGGTATCAACTGCGCCTGCTGAAAAATGTCCCCCTCGCCGAGCTTGATGTGCGTTACGTCCGCCAGCGGCTGGTTCCAAGTCGGGTCCATGTCGATCCATTTGCCGACCCATACTTTGGCCCACTCGTGAAAGTAGAACCCCGGCTTCGCGCCGTCCATGTAGATAAGGCCCGCAACTTCCCGCGCGGGCAACCCCGCCGCGCGCGCCAGCGCTACGAACAACACGCTGTGTTCGGTGCAGTCCCCCTCAAGGCTGTCCAACACCTCCAGTGCGTTGGTCAGCCGAGCGGAAAACGACGTGCGCACATTTCCATACACCCACGCGCAAAGCTTCTCCGCCGCCTTCATCGAGTCCTTCTCGTCGCCGACGATTTCCTTCGCCTTCGCAACGATCCGGGAATCGTCACTCTGCACGAAACGCGTCGGCTTCAGCCATTCCGCCGTGCTTTCCTCGGTGATGGGCAGTTGCGCGGACGTGAACCCCGCCAACGATATCGCCCTTGCCGTGAACTCGAAGCGATCGCCCTTCTGCGCCAGGAATTGGCGCTCGTCGTTAAACAGATGCGCCGAAGTCAGCGGACCTTTAATCGACAACCGCAGCGAGTCCCTCCCGCGTGGGTCCTCGATCGGTTCGTTGACGTACGCGGCATTCGATACCAACACGTCGTTGACGTAATTAACGTCCTTCGCCACCAATTCCGGTTCGAGCCGCATCGTAATGAGCCCGGCGATGATGTCCTCGAGCAGCGCCCCGTTTTCCGTCACGTACGATATGGTGTTCAAACCCGTGAACGCCAGGTGCGTCTCGATCTTGAAGACCTTCGTCGGCGCCCCCTCGAGTACACGCGTCTCTTCCGCAACGATCTCGCACCGCCCCTCGTCTTCCGCTCCCATCAACGGCTCGAAGTACGTGAACGCAATCTTGTCGCCCACCTTCGCCCCCGGGTTCGCCAGCATCGACTGCTTCATCGCGTCGCGCAACGTCTCCTTCGGCGCCGGCAACGTGTCTACCTTCGTTTCGCCGCTCACCGTCGATTGCAGTTTAAGACCGCTCGGTTCGACGACGCCCTCGAAAACGGCCTTGCCCTTGCTGTCCTGCACGACCTGCTCGAACCGCAGCAGCGCGCCGTCCGCCGCGTACGTATGCTTGGAAAACGTGCGCAGGTCCTGTGGCACGTTCTGCATCAGCATCTTGAACTGCGCGTCTTCCACCACAACGATCGTGCCGTCCGCTTCCTGCTTCACCGAACTCACCATGTAGCCGGACTTCTGGCCGTTCAAGTACAGCCCGTACCAGTCGTCGCCGACAAATTTCGAAATGTCGAGCGGTTGCGCCGCGAGCAGCCGCGGAATCAACATAAGCACGGCAATACCTGCCAACCGGTTCATTCAGGCAAACTCCTTGGCCTGCGCATAAGATACGTGCACGCGGCGATACCCAGTGCCACGAAGGCGGCGCTTATCGCGCCGGACACCGTCAGCCCCGCTACCGATCGAGCGCTGTCGCCGCGCACCAATTCGACGAGAAACCGCAGCACGCCATACAAAAGTACGTACCCGAAGAATACCACACCCGCGGGCCGCTCACGAACCAGCGCGCGCACCAACACGATCGCCACTGCAACAAGACCGAAGAGCATGTAGAGTTGCGTCGGGTGCACCGGCAGCGCATGCTCCGCCGTGCTCGCAAGTTGGCCCGCAGCCACCTGGGCGTCAAAGGCCGGACTGTGCGCCGGAAATGTGATCGCCCACGGCAAATGACACGCAGCGCCCCAGCAGCACCCGTTCAAAAGACATCCAATCCGCGTGATCGATTCGCCCAACGCAAGGTACGGTGCCGCGCTGTCCGCCGCATTCAAAAACGGGACCTTGACGATCGCGAGATACGCCCCCGCCGCTCCCAGCCCGCCAATCAGTCCGCCGTAAAATACAAGTCCGCCTTCCCACACGAAAAACGCGCGCCATAGATCGCGCGCGTTTCCGTATTGCACGATGTAGAACGCGTGCGCCCCCACCAGCGATCCCAGCATCGCCCAAATCCCGATGATCGGCGACAACTCGATCCCGCCCGGCCGTCTCCTGCTCGCGCGCACCGTCAACAACGTGCACACCACGAACGCCATCGCCAGCAACGTGCGGTACGCGTAAACCGGCACACCATAAAGTTGAAACAGTTCAGGACGCATGCCGTGTGAAATTATTTCCTCGCCCAGCCGATACAAGACATCTCAATTCATTTGACGTCTGCTCGCCGCCCCGCCCCATTGCTCCCATCACTCGCAATGCTCCCATTCTTCCCAACCGCGCGGCCCGCTTATTTCCCCTTAAACTCCGGCACCCGTTTCTCAAAAAATGCCGCCGCCGCCTCAGTCACGTCGTCCGTCGTAATCAGTTGGCTCTGCGCCCAACGCTCGATGACCATCTGCGAATGTTTGTCCAGGCCGTCGCCCTGATCGACGATGCGCTTGGCCATGCCTACCGCAAGCGGAGCATTCTTCGCAATCTCGTTCGCAAGCGCCACCGCTCCCGCGAACGCGTCGCCGTCTTCGGCGACGCGGTTCACCAATCCCCACTGCAACGCTTCCTCCGCGCCAATCGCGCGCGCGGTCATCAACATGTCCTTTGCTCGCGACGGCCCAATCGTCCTGCTCAACCGCGTCGTCCCGCCCACGTCCGCCACCAAGCCCATCCGCGCTTCCGGAATACTGAACAGGCACCCCGGCGCGCACACGCGCAAGTCGAACGCCAGCGCCACCTCGAGCCCGAGCCCGATCACCTGGCCGTGCAACGCGCCGATCACCGGCAACTCCGTCGATTCGATCTGGTGAAGGGCGTACTGCAAACGATCCGCGCCGCGCCGAAGCCAGCGCGCGGCGTTCGCCTCTCCCGCCTCCACACGCATCTGCACCAGGGACGCGATGTCCACACCCGCCGAAAAAATCGGCCCCTCCCCGCGCACGATGACCGCGCGCAGACCGGGGAACTTATCCACCTCTGCGACCGACTCGCCCAACGCAATCACCATGTCGAAAGTTAGCGCATTGCGCTTTTCAGCCCGTTTGAGCGATACTATGAAAAGATTTTCTTGAATTTCAGTCGATATATACGGGGATGACATCTGTGCATTTCTCCATCTTTTCTACCCAAATTAGCTCCGCAAATCCCGCATGACTATTCGTAACTACCTGTAGAAACTACACTTAACAGCAAGAACAAATGTGTGGAAATTATTGACGCGCTCTGATAAAATCGACACAGGCGCTGAGACCCAACAACAGCGTGTCGCTGGCCGTATGCACAAAGGAGACGTGCGCACATGGAACCGTTAACAATCATCGGATTGGTACTGGGCATTAGCGCCATCCTGGTCGGCGCCGTGTTGGAAGGCACCCATCTTTCCGCACTCTTCGCCCCCTCCGCACTCATGATCATCGCCGGCGGGACCTTGGGCGCCACAAGCACAGGCTATACGCTCCATCAAATGATCGACGTCGTCAAGAAGCTCGGGTTGCTGATTCGCAAACCGGGGATCGAGCCGCGCGCGATCACCGATATGTTCGTGCAACTCGCCACCATCGCGCGCAAAGAAGGGATTCTCGCCCTTGAAAACCAAAAACTGAAAGTCGATCACCCGTTCCTGCGGCGCGGCCTTCGCTTGGTGATCGACGGTACCAATCCCGAACTGGTGAAGCAAATCATGATGACGGAAATCTACGTCGAGGAGGAGGGCATCAAAACGTCAGCCGACGTTTTCAAAACCGCGGGCGGATTTGCGCCGACGATGGGGATTATCGGTACCGTCATGGGCCTTATCCACGTGCTCGGAAACCTGTCCAATCCCGACTCGCTGGGTCCATCGATCGCTATGGCGTTCATCGCGACCTTCTACGGCGTATCGTTTGCAAACCTCATCTTCCTGCCAATCGCCAAGAAATTCGGCACGATCGCCAAAGAAGAAGCGATGAGCCGCACCATGATCGTCGAAGGCGTCTTGTCGCTCTACGGCGGCGATAGCCCGCACATCGTCAAGCAAAAACTTATGTCGTTCTTCACCGGCCACGGCAAAGGCGATGCGAAAGCCGCCTAGAACTGAAGCCGAATCCCGGTTCGGCCCATCGGACGCACAAGGAAACGACTCGGCATGGAAATGAAGAAGGCGCATGAAGAGCACGAGAACGACGAACGCTGGCTCATCACCTACGCCGACCTGATTACGCTCCTCATGGTGTTTTTCGTCGTCATGTACTCGATGTCCCGCACTGACGCTGAGAAGTTTAAGGCCCTGGCGTCCGGCTTGTCTCACGTATTCGGAAAGCCGGCGCTGAGTTCCGTCGGAACCGGCGGCCAACCAATCTCGGGCAATTCGATCCTGCCGAACAAGGCCGACGGCGACGCCCGCCACGGCACGCGCAACAAAGGTTCGGAAGGCGACGTGCGCACGCGCCGCATCAAAGCGCTCAAGAACGATCTCGATGCGCTTATGGCGAAGCGCGGTCTCTCCGAATCCGTCACCACGAAAGTCGACCCCAAGGGCCCCAAGCTCGTCATGGAGTTGTCCGACTCGCTGCTCTTCGATCCCGGTAGCGCCGAGCTCACGCCCGCGGCCGTCGAACTCCTCAAGCCCGTCGCGGAAGTCCTCGGCGCGCGCGACTACAACATCCACGTCGAAGGCCACACCGACAACGTCCCCATCAGCGGTACGTACAAGAACAACTTCGAGCTTTCCACCGCCCGCGCCGTAAACGTCATCATGGCGCTGACCGACGCGGCCGGACTGCCGCCCGATATGTTCTCCGCCAGTGGCTACGGCGAGTATCGCCCCGTCGCAACGAACGACACCCCCGAGGGCCGATCGAAAAACCGGCGCGTCGATTTCGTGATCTACGACGAGAACGCGCTCGACGCCATGCTCGGCAGCACAATCTCCGACGAACCCGAGCAAGACGTTGCCGCGCTCGACGCGGACCCCGCGTCAGACAGTGTCACCGGACAAACGGACGTTCCCGCCACCGGCGGGGAAACCGGCGCCGCCCACTCCAATACGGCAGCAGCCGGGCCGCACGCCGAACCATCCACCGGTCCCGCAGAACCAGCCGCTTCCGATCACGCCGACACCGCGCATTCGCGGGATGGCGCCACGCACGCGGACGCCCCCACCGCGGCCGAGGGATTGCCAAGCGCCGAACCAACCCATGCACCTGTGCTCGACGCACCCGCATCCACCCACGCGGGCCAGGTCCCCGAGGCCTCGCACAGTCTCGGAAGCGTTCTCGCGTTACCGCCCGTGAAGTCCACCGCAATACATTGATTCGAATGCGGCGCGTACTTTAGAGCGTTTCAAGGACGACCGCACCGCGTGCCCGTGCTCCTTGGCGTCATCGTACTCGATCTTTTCGAGTATCGAGTGCGAGTAAGATAACGACTCACGAGCACGAGCACGAAGCAGACGGCGTGCTCAAACTTGAGTTGCTCTAGATCGATTCCGCCGAAGATATCCGAAAGATTCTGCACTTCTCGCGTAAGCCTTTTGACAGTAGTGTGTTCGTTCTCTGAAATTCTGAGATTTCAAATCTGAAATGGATCGATAAAACCCCTTGGTTGCGGCTATTTCGCGCTGTGCCCCCTTGGTTCCTCGCCCTACGGCATCCACTGGCTCAATGCCAGCACCGCAACACACGCGATCGTGCACGCCACAACCGCGGTCAGCCCTCCGACGAGCAGCCAATCCAGAAATCGAACGTGCGCGCGATAATGCTTCTCGAGCATGCCCAGCGCAACGATGTTCGCCGTACTCCCGATGAGCGTGATGTTGCCGCCAAGGCACGCGCCGTAAAGCAGCCCCCACCAGAGTGGCATCGCGTGTACGTTGGCGCTCAATTCCTCGATGACCGGCGAAAACGCCGCAACGAAGATCACGTTGTCCACAAACGCCGATCCAATTGCCGACACCGCCGTGATGAGCGGCACCAGCACGAACAGCGATTCGCCGAAGTGGCGCGTAAAACTTTGCGCAAACAACCCCGTCACACCGGAGTACTCCAGCGTTCCCGCGACGGCGAACAACATCATGAAGAACAGCAGCGTCCACCAGTCTACCTCGTGCTCCACGTAATGCCGCGCTCGGTCCCGCCGCACAATCATTATCATCCCGGCGCACGCCAACGGCGCGACAAGCAGGATGCTGTTCGTGTCCAGACCGAACACCCGCTCCAGATAGTGGTGCGACGCGATGAAAACCACCGTGGCCGCGAGTAGTGCCAACCCGCGTTTGTACGGCACGTCCACTCTCGGCGCGAGGCTCAGGTGACGGTTGAGCCGTTCCTCCAATCGCACGTCGAACTCCCGCAGTTCGCGCCGGTACCACAGGAGCGTGATGCCAAGCGTCGTCCCGAGCGCGACGGTCATGATCGGGAACGCCCAGACTAGGAAATCCAGAAACGTCAAGCCGGCCTTCGCCCCGATATAGATGCCCACCGGGTTGCCAAGCATGGTTCCCGAACTGCCGGTGTTCGTACACAAAACACAGATGATCACGTACGGCGCCGGGTTCAGTTTCAGCCGATCGCACACCTGAAAAACCAAGGTCGTCGTAAAGATAATCGACGTCACCTCGTCCACTGCGCACGCAAGCAATGCCGACACGATTGACACCGCCACGACAAATCGCGTGCCGGTCATGTGCGGCATTTCCACGATGGATTGCACGACCCACGTGAAGAATCCGAGATCGCGCAGCGCCCCGACGATAATCATCATGCCGACGAGAAAGAGAATCACGGGCAACGCGGACGACTCGACAAAGTGGGGGATGTTTAGCGATTTCGTTATTACCAGGACCGAGATGCCAAGAAACGCAATCGCCAGCCGAAAATTCCAGAACAAGAGCGTCCCAATGACGATGGACAGAAACACCGCGCACGCAACCTGCTGATGCAGTTCGAGCCCGAGCAAGCCCCCCGCCAGGCCCGCCGCGACACTCGCAAACAACAACACGCCGAACCGGTACAAGAACTGCCGTGTCGTCAGCTCGACGATTTCTTTTGGTTCTGACATTGCACTACGCCCAAAACAACATCGCCATAAAATCGCGCAATTCGATTGTGCCGAGTAAGCGTCGTCCATCGACGACCCGCACCTGCCGCTCGCCTTCGGTTAGAAACAACTTCGCCACCTGGATCGCGGGCATGTCCGGCGGGACCGTCAACACGCGCTCGCGCATGAAATCCGCCACCTTGCGATCGCGGTCCTGCCGCAACAATTCCGCGAACGGCTCGAACCGCAGCAGCGGCGTGAGATCGTGCATCCATAACAGGTGTTCGGGCAGGCTCAGCCGCAGGATGTCCTCGAGCGATACCGCCCCGCGCAGGTCGCCTTCCTCGTCGACTACCGTCACATCCATCAGCCGCTGCGAACACATTGCATCAATCGCTTCGCGCAGGGTGTCCGTTTCCAGGATCGTGACTGCATGCTTTTCCATCACGTCGCGCGCGAGCAGGTGCGGGGGCAATTCGCCGCTGGATTCAAGAAAAAACTCGTGGACTTCACCCGCCGTTTGGCATTGGACGAGCCGCTCCCGCGCGCTTTCCGCGTGCAGGTCGCGCGTGACCGCCGCGAGCGTCTGCAAGTAAAGGTCGGGGTCCGTCCGCGGGCTTAAGAGGAGAATGATGGCTTCGACCGTACCGCGCGTCTTCGTGGGAAACGCAATGCCGCCCGGTGCAATGCCCACTGCGACAAGCACGCGATCGATCGTGTCCACCCGCACATGCAGCAACGCCAGCCGCGGCGCTATGACCGTCGAAGACGCCGCCTCGCGGCGCAAACAACGGTCAATCGTCGAGTCCAGATCGAAGCCGCCTCCGTTGCGATGCAGCAACGTGACAAGTTCGCGGATCGCCTCGGCCCAGTCTCGTGCGATAATCGGACACCGGATATTCTCGATCCGGACAAAGTCCGAAAAGCGAATCTCGGTCGTGGACGACATGATGCGCCCCCGGGCACGGCAACATTGTCCGTGCCTCCCCCAGACGCCGTCGGCGTCTACTTCAATGATACCACACGCCGGAGCCTTTGGAGGTTCCCCAAACCATCCCCGCATCGCGCATCACCGGCCCTACTTCGGTCACCGCCCCGTCACGGTCATCAGCGCCCCAAACAGGATGTATGCGGTCAACAATGCAACCTGCACCGCAACCATCACCCACCGTTTGCGCGGTCGCCCCCAAACAACGCGCACAATCGTCGGCGCGAATAATACCGGCAGACTCAACATCGCAACCGGAACCAGCAAGACGGGATGATCCGACAACCCGAACACTTCAAGCACAATCATCAACGGCGCGATCAGCCATCCCGCGATCAGGGTAAGCGCATTCGATCCAGGCAAGTCTCGTGTGATGATGATTGCGGCGACACCAACTAGCGCGAACAGCAATCCGGCGACAATTCCAATCGCGGCAACGCCACCCCGCTGCTTCACCTCCTGCCGTTCGGTATGTTCGTCTGCCATGGCGCAATCCTTCGTCAACCCGGCGCAGCCACGCGGCGAAAGCGCTCCACTACGCGCCCATTGCTTTCCGTTGCCTTACGCAACCCCTCGCGCAATTCGTTCAAGGCTGCTTCAGGCATCTCCGGCGTGTACTTGGTGATCGACGGTTCGAATTGGCTCACGTGCGCCGCGACCGCCTTCACTTTCGTCTCGTAGATATCCGTGATGTCCACTTCGTAATTTGGTTCCTGCGAGTAATAGAAGTACGCAAGCGGTACCCCGTATGGTTCGAGTTTCTCGTCCAACAAATGCTGCGGATAATACAAATGCCACTCCGCGGCGCGAAACGCGTCCTGCACAATGTACGCAGCCAACCGGTGGTCCGACTTGTGCCACTGCACCCACTTCGTCCCGGGGTCCGCGCTGAACACCACGTCCGGCCTGTGCTTCTTGATCAATCGCGCCAACTCCCCGCGCAACAGATATGGATCGGCATACTCGAGATCGCCGTCCTCATAACCCAGCCAGATCAGGTTCTCCTTCGGAATGCCCACAACCGCGCTTGCCGCCTCCTCTTCCGCGCGGCGAATTTGCGCCAACCGCTCCCGCGTCATCTCCAGGTCCTTCGACCCCTTATTGTCATTGGTAAAGATCACGACTGTAATCGTATTCCCGTTCTTCACCAGCTTCGCCAACGTCCCCGCCATCGAAAAATGTTCATCGTCCGGGTGCGGCGTGAACACCATCACCTTCTTGCCCCTGAGGTTCTCGACCCGCTCCGCGTCGGGCACTGCCGGAGGATTAGACACCAACGGCTCGGCGATGGGTTGCGCGAACGCGATGGACATTGTACCGAGCAATAGTATGGCGATAAGGGCTAACCTGCGCATCGAAATTCTCCTCTGGATGATCAACCTGTGTGGTTAGGATCGACTCATGCTGCGCTCAATAGATATAGGCAGACCGCCGCAGAGTATGGCTGCTACTATTCGGACAGTCCATAGCGGTAATGGACGTAATCGATCAGGTACGTTTGAAATGCGGGCGCTCCCGGGGGAGATCCCCAGCGGCGGCCGTTCACCGTCGACCAACAGTGCTGCCCGAGGAGCGTAAGCGGTCCATTCATCACCGGTTCACAGTCGAACTGCTTCGAGAGATACCATGCATCGACCTTTTTCGCTTTGAGCCCTACACGAACGTGCGTGGGGTCAATGACCTGGAGCAGCAGGTAGACCGGCCTTGCAGAAAGGATTTCCGATGGAACGTCGGGCTCGAATCGAACGGCGAAAGTTTTCGACGCGTTTTCATCGCCCAACGCCAGATTGGTGTAGACCGGGTGCGGGTCTTTCTTCGGGTCGAACTTCAAGCCGGGTTGCCAGCGTCCGATGTTCGTATGGTCTTTGTCTTCGAGCCACCAATTCATCCAGAAGTTCCAGGGCTGGTCTGCGGGCGGCGGCGTGAAGCAGATCTCGATCTCCCAAGGCGGAGGATAATCTTTCAATGAAAGCCCGCCACCGCCGACTGCGCCGAAACCCGTTCCGCTGCCGGGACCAAGCAGAGTAAACGCCAGTTGGCCGGGATGCGAAAACGTGTCCGCGACCGTGCACTGTGGTTGGATTTGCCATTGGGCAAGGTAACCGGGAATTTCAAAGTCGTCAGAGTACTGTTCAAAGGGAATTGGTGTCGATCCAAGGAAGACGCAATAGTCCACGTAGTACTCGTAGTCAGGGTTCGGCGGCTCGGGCTGCGGAGTCGGTACGACAGTCCAAACCTTCGTTGGATCGCCGGCACTCGGATCGCCCAATTGCATTGGCCCGGGGCCACGCCTCAATCCAATCGATCGACAGAGCACGTCCGGAATCCAGCGGTCACAGGAAAACACAGGGCCAATCTCCCAGATTCCGGTGATGTTGCCATACTGCGCCAAATCGATCACCCGCATGTTCCAGCCGTGGGCCGCATCAAACTTGATTCCGACCGAGAGAGCGGAGGGTCCCATGAGCACGCACCGGAAAAACAATCGGTCGCTTGCCGGTCCGGCGTAGCGCGAACCGTCCATCACGGTCACGTGCGGGATTCTCCACTCACCCATCGCCGTGTAGCCGAGGTCGCCGCGGCCCCAAACGAGGTACGTCTCCGGCGATTGCTGGTCGGTAAACTGCGGGAGCCCTTGGCCGCCTTCGCCCGTAAGGCCAATATGAACAACCAAGAGTTGAACCACGCGGGTGTCCGGCGGCATTTGCGTTCGCTCCGAAGGCCACGTCGATGGGTTCGAGAACGTCACTGCGACATTAAGCCCCATCGCGAAATTGACCTGCGTTTTGCTGCCAACCCCCGCGATGGCGTCGAAGTTCTTCATCAGCGACAATTGAAACTCCCACGGCAGTGCGTAATCATCGATGCGAATGGGGTCCCCGAGGATTCCCTTTACGTCCTTCCCTTTGCCCGCCTCCCACAACGTCAAGAGGCCGGGATGTTCGGCCGTTGAGGCTTCTTTCACGTTCTCCGGTGGTACGAGCCGCCATGTTCCGATGTCGCCATTCGGATCGCCGAAATGTTGGCTTAGGGCACGTATATCGTTCTCGGCCGACCGCACGGTATCCGCGACGATGAGCCAAAGCAGCAGGGCCGCGATGACATGAAAACTGAGGCGCGTAACCCTGAGATTCACCATTTGCTGTGTCGTCCTTTTACGCGAATGGTACCAGTGCTTGCTCTGAGAGATTGAACGTATCGTAAGCGATCGCCGGAACGCGAATCACACCCGTCAAGAACGGCGCACCCTGCTAGGCGTCAACAGACCTTGCGACACGATTCGCCCTGTTGTATCCTCGCTGACTCCGGCGTGCTCCGGGCATCATCCGAGGGGGCAATATTATGCGCAGGTCTGCAATGGCACTTTGTTTATTGCTTTTCGTATCCGGGGCGCTCGCCGCCGACCTCCCCGGCGCGGGGCCCGACGCGGGCAAAGTCGTCGTCTACCGCGACACCTGGGGCGTACCGCACATTTACGCGCCTACCGCCGAACAGGGGGTATATGCAATGGGCTGGGCGCAGGCCCAAGACCGGCCCGACGACTTGCTTCGCAACCTGCTTCGCGGCGCCGGCGAACTTGCGAGCATCGAAGGCGAAGGCGCAGTCGATTCGGACCGCATCGTTGCGATGTGGGACTTGTACAGCGGCTGCAAGAAGCGCGTCGACGAAATGGAGCGGACAAATCCCGCGCCCCCCACCTACGTGCTGATGAAAGCCTACGTGCGCGGCATCAACGATTATTACGAACACAATCCAAAGGCGAAGCCCGAGTGGTGGGGCGACCGTCAAATTGACGTCGCCATGGTCATGGCCTTCGGCCGCATCTTTCTGCAGAATTGGTCCTTCGACGATGGCTTCGACGATCTCAAGCGCGGCGGCGTCGAGCCGGGGACCTTTCGAATGTCGCGCGGTTCCAACCAATGGGCCGTCGCGCCCGTGCGCAGCGCGGAGAACGTGCCGATTCTCTACGTCGATCCGCACCTCGGCTGGCTCGGCGTAACGCGGTTCTGGGAGTTCCGCATTCACGCCGGCGACCTCGCCGGCAGCGGGTTCTCCCTGCCCGGTATGCCGTTCATCGGCCTTGGCCACAACGAAAACGTCGCGTGGGCAATGACCACCGGCGGGCCCGACACCGCAGACGTCTATGAACTCACGCTGAATGACGACGCCTCCGCCTACAAATACAACGACGAGTGGCGCCCGGTCCATAAGCGCATGGCCGCGATACAAGTGAAAGGCGCCGATCCGGTCGCGCTAACGCTGCTTCACTCCCACCACGGTCCCATCGCCGCAATTCAGGACGGAAAGGGCTACGCAATCAAATCGTCGTACTGGGATGCGACCGACGGCAACGCCGCCTGGTTCGAGTTCAACTTGGCAAAGGACTACACCGGCGTGAAGAACGGTCTCGCGACGCTTCAGGTCTTCCCGCAAAACGTCATGGTCGCGGACACCTCCGGCAACATCTACTACCAGCGCACCGGCCGCGTGCCCAAACGTCCCTCAGGCTATGACTGGTCAAAACCCGTCGACGGCTCCACCTCGAAAACCGAGTGGCTCGGCCTACACAGAGCGGACGATCACCTCCAGGTGCTCAACCCCCCGCAGGGCTACATGCAGAACTGCAACATCCCGCCCGATTCCATGATGGTGGGCAGTCCGTTCAAAGTCGATCTCGAGCGGCCCTATCTGTTCGCCGATCTCAGCCACAGCGCCTCACGCGACGGTTGGTCCAATACGCGCGGCGCGCGCGCCGTTGAACTCCTGAGCAACGACGCAAGCGTCACAGTGGAAGAAGCCCTCGCGTACGCAGCCGATGCAAAACTGTTCGGCGCGGACCGATGGCTCGAGCTGCTGAAAATGGCCGACGCAAAGTTCGGCGCGGATGCGCGCAAAGACGGCGATCTCGCGGCCGCGTTGGACGAACTGCTCGCGTGGGACAGCCAACTCCTCCCCGAATCCAAAGGCGCGCTCAAGTACTACTACTGGCGCAAGCAGGCCAAACAGGATATGGGCGACGCGTACAACGCGCTGCGTAAACGGGTGAACAATTTCCGCGCACCGCTCGGCGTGCCCAATCCGCCCCTCGACCCCAGTGACGACGAACTGAAGGCATTGATGACAGCCTTTGTAAATGGCATGGCCGATCTAAAGGCCGATCTCGGTTCACTCGACAAAACATACGGCGACGTGTTCCGCGACGGACGCGGCGACATGTCCTGGCCCTGCGGCGGCGGCGGCGACGGCGATCTCGACATGACTACGCTGCGCAACGTCAATTACTCGAACGAACGCGACGACCACACGCGCTGGGGCCGCAGCGGCCAAACCTCAACGCAAATCATCGTGCTATCGAGACCCATACAAAGCTGGACCTACGTCCCCCACGGCCAAAGCGACGATCCAAAGTCGCCGCACTTCGCCGACCAGGCGGAGAAACTGTTCACCAAAGGCAAACTGAAAGACACATGGTGGACGCCCGAGGAACTCGCCGCCAACATCGAAAGCCGCGAAGAACTCCCAACATCAAAATGAACAAATAGCTTCTCGGGCGACAGGAGCCTTCGGGGCGGGTTTTCGAATCCGCCAACTGTCCGCTACGTAAAAACTCGGTCGAAGCGCTATCCGTCCGTTTCAACTCCCGAGGCGCTGTACTCGGCGTGCTCCTCTTTCAGATGCAGTTGCTCGCCACCTTTCCTCTTGTGCTTCGGAGCCTTCTTGAATGTCACGTTCGCCCCGGTGGCTTTAGGCATGTCGATGCGTTTGCCTTCCAACAAGTCGCCGATCGTCAACAGTTGAAGTTTACCGTGCTTCCCCCACGGTGAAACGTAGTGCCCCGCCGCGGCCGCCTCGCCCCGCATGTCGCGCGTCGTTGGATGCATCGATATAAGTACACCGATCTGCGCCTTTTCCCTATCGACAACCGCTTTTAGTTCGCGGACATCCTTCACACCAATCTTGCCAGATTTGACGGAGATAATAATTTGCTTCGTCTCGTCACCACCGTGATCGTCGTGGAAGTATAGCCTTCCGTCGATACCCTTGTCTGCGCCTTTCTTCTTCTCGGCAGGCCGCGCCCCAACTAACCCCAACGCCCACCACTGGAACTGGTACCGATCGGACTCGGCAAGAATCCGCGCATCCACGATCGACGCTGGCTCACCCACAACGTCATATGTTTTCGCTATCTCTTCGCCATATGAATCGCGTAATCGGTGTCGTATGAGGTTCACCGCAAGATGCGTAATATCGATGCCAATCCAACGGCGCCCAAGTTTCTGCGCGGCGTCAATTGTCGTTCCGCATCCGCAGAATGGATCGAGAACAATAGCCTGGGGATCGCTACTCGCCGAGATAATGCGTTCAAGAAGCGCAATCGGCTTCTGCGTGGGATAACCCAAACGTTCGGCGGCTTGTGCCTGAACAGGCAGGATGTCGGTCCACGTGTCGCCGACAGGATTCCCCTCCTGTTCGTCCAAGTAACGCTTAAGTTGTGGAACTTTCCCGGGCGCGGACTGAATAATTAACCCTGCTTTGTGGGCCCGCTCCATGCGGTCTCGCGTCCAACGCCATACCCGTGTTACACCCAAGAACTCGTATGTCAAGTTCGGTCTATTCTTGTTCGGGTTTGTAAGATCTGCCAATCGATACCGGCGATTCGTATCCAGTTCCACGTGCCGATAAAATTTTTGGACATACTTGGGGTCATGCTTTGTATATTGAGAGTTCCAGACGCATTGCTCCGCGCGTGAGTATGCGAGTAATACGTCGTGATTGTTTGCAAACCGAGTGAATGCGAGCCCTTTTGCGTTCGTACGCTGCCACACAATTTCGTTTCTATAAAACTTTGGGCCAAATACGCCATCCATGAGCAGCTTCAAATAGTGACTTGCAGTCGGGTCGCAGTGCAGATAAATCGAGCCGCTCGACTTGAGCACGCGCCGTAACTCGCGCAATCGTGGGGCCATCATGGCGAGATACGCGAGCATGTCGGATTCGCCGACGAGCTTGCGAAAGGCCTGAAGTGTCTCGCTCAGCTTCCCGCCCGCCTCAACTGTATCGTAATACGCCTGCGCCGCGTTCTCGTCCCAGCGCCACGTGTCCTCGAACGCCTTGATTTGCGACGCGGCCTGCGCGCCGTCGTGTTCCTTAAAGAGCACGTTGTAATTGGCGTTGGAATTAAACGGCGGGTCGAGATAGATGAGGTCTACGGACTCGTCTGCGATATGCTCTTTGAGCACAAGCAGGTTGTCCCCGAAGTATAGGCGATTCATCGCGTCTCCCATGCGATGCGATTATGCCACAACTTCGGTCCCGGCCAAAGGGGCGCGTCTCCGCTTCTCCCTACGATCCCCTCGTTTCCAATCGCTTCACATTTACCTGCACGCCCTGGCACATAGCCGCAAGGTCGGGCACATCGAACTCGCGCAGCAGCCCGAAGCAAAACAGCGGCGAGTAATCGTTGTACGAAATCCGTTCCGTAACGAGGTCTTTGAGCGACGCCGGCGCGTCTTCCGTCGTGAGGCGATACAGCTCCGTGCGGTGCAGTCCACCGTACATCAACGCGATGACGCCGCTGATCCAACCCGTCGAATGGATTGCGACCGGCGCGTTGTACGCCTCGCGCGCCCACTGCGCGATGCTGCCGAGTTGCGCAACATTCTGCCCGAGCACGCGCTCGCCCGTCGTCTCGATCATGATAGTGTGTTGATACCGGTGGCCGCCTTCGAACGTACACTCGCCCTGCAACGCGAGGTCTACCGCGACCACGCGCGATCCCGATTCGACGAGTCTCGTCACCGTTTCCGCAAGCGATTTCTTTCCGCCATCGCCGAATACAACCGTCGTAACCTTCGCGCCTTCGGGTTCGAACACCACCGCGGGCGCAGTCCACTCGCCGGTCTTTAACCCGAACGTGGCGCACTTCAAGCCTTCGATTGTTGATTCGTTCTTCTTTTCCGCGACTGCCCCTGACATCTCCAGCAGTTTGATTGTGTCGCGCAATCGCGTCTTTGCGTCCTCCTGCCACTTTGCTAGCTCGATTGGATCATCCTTAGGCGCGGGCGTCACCGGCAACGCGCCAAGAAACGATTCCGCAATCGACACCAGCGTGGCGTTGCTTTGCGGAATACCCACGACGAGTTCTTCGAACGTCTTGATTTCGCCGTCCCACGCCGGTTCCGTATTGTCCCAACCCAATCCAAAATGCTCGCTGAGGTGCGCGTAGAGTTGCAGCCGGTTATCGAGCGCGTAGTTGTGCGTTCCCGGATCGTGATTGACGTAGAAGCGGAATTGGTCCTCGCACCCATACAATCTGTAAAACGGCACGACGGGATCGTACACGGACGGCGCCATGTGGTCTGCCTTGAAGCAACACTGGTCCGCTGCGTTGTAAATGAGCAACGCGGGCCGCGGAGCGAGCAACGCCGTCAGGTGCGAGAAATCTGCGACCGTCAGCAAATCGGGCGGCACCTGCTCAAGATCGCCGATGTCGCTCGGATACGCGATGCGCATGTCAATCCCGCTGTATCCCGCGTTCGGCGCGGTCACGGCAATGCGCGGCTCCAACGAACTGAGAATGATCGTCTGCCATCCGCCGCCGGAAAGCCCCGTCATCGCAATCCGGTTCGCGTCCACCAACGGATACTCCGCAAGCACGTCAAGACCGCGTTTCATCGCAAGATAGAACGCGCTCATCCCGCTCACGCCGCACAGATTCATACACGCGAGGTTGTTGTGGGTCTTGTTGTCGGGATGGTTCAACTCGCCGAACGCAATCCATTCCGGGTGCAGCGCAATCACGCCCCGTTTCGCGAGCACAATGCGGCGCACTTGCTCCTCTTCGTTCGCCTTGCCGGGATCGCCCACGTGCCCATTAACGCTGAGCACGGCCGGCACCTTGCCGGTCATCGACGCCGGCTCGTACAACAGCGCGGGGACCCACATGCCCGGCGCGCCCTCGTAGCGCAACTTGCGGATGCGATAGCCCTTGCCCGTATCGATGTCGCTGACCCACTCCACGCGCACCGGACCGGAATACCACGATTCGGGAACGCCGCGATAGATGATCTTCTCGATCATCCCGCGGCGAATTTGTTCGGCCTGCCGCTCCCAAGCCTCCGTGGACTGCGGTGTCACCAGTGGCGGAAGGCGCTTGCTCAGGAACGCCGACCATTCAGATTTCGTCGTCTCCGCCCCGAGTACCGGCTGTGCAAGCGCGTCGGCAATCCCAGCTCCGGCCCATGCGTTAAATACACAAATAAACAGTACAGAAATGACAATGAGGAACCGCGCGCAACGACCCATGGGAATGCCTCCGCTGATTGCACCAGAGCCACCACTATAGAGGAACGCGCGCAATCTTGACCAGAGCGCGTGACAGGGCAGTTGCGTCCGTTTGCCCGCCGATGGCCAAAATATAGAGATGCTGTAAACCGCCTACTAGCAGTAGGTTGTATATGGGTAAACGCTATACACAACCCCTTGTGTTTTGGTTCTGGACGTGGTAACATAGTGAAGTTCTCGCGGTATAGTGGGCAGGTTTTTCTGCTGCGCTCGCAGGGGCGCGGGCTCCCAACCCTCGTGGGAAGGTATTCCGGCTCAGGGGGTTATCGGAGATTCTGACGGGATGCAGGGCCGGTGGGTTTGTGTCCACCCGGTTCAATTTCGTAGGATGGTGGCGTTCCAGAGTTCTGGACGCTGTTGTTAAGTGGAATGCAGCAAAGGAGGAAACGTACATGTCAGTTCGCAGTCGCATCGCTTCGCTGGCCTTGCTGGCGGCGGTAGCCCTTCCCCTTGTGGTGGGTTGCCAATTTCTGGTCTTCAAGGTTTGTGTCAAGAACAACACGGAGTACTACTTGGAAGAGTTTGCGTCCAAGGTGGCCGGCGCGGCCACGTACCCGGACGGGGCCATCAAGAACCTGGCCCCCGGTAGCTCGGATTTTGACGGCGGCTACGGTGCCGGTTCGTACGACTTCCGCGCCAGCTTCGACGTGTCCGACGACAGTATTTGCGAGGACGTCGTCGAAGTGCTCGGTGTTGAAATCGAAAACACGAACCTTTGCATCACGTACGAAGTGCAAGACATTGTTGGCAAGGGCGGCGAATGCTCGGAAGAGATTTACGCGACGTTAGACTACGTTCTCTAATCGCGTAGTTCACTCTTGACACTTTGCGGCGGGAACCGGCGCGCAAGCCCGTTCCCGCCGCCCTATTTTTTGCCTCTCGACAAATCGAACGCGCCCGCGTAGAATACACCCAGATTTTGCGATTGGGTTGTTCGCATTTCAGCGCGAAAAAAGGGAGGAACACACATGTCACGTCGTCTTGCATCATTCGCCATTCTGGCGGCGGTTGCCCTGCCTCTCGTGGTCGGGTGCCAATTCCTCGTATTCAAGATCTGCGTCAAGAACCAAACCGAGTTCTGGCTTGACGAGTTCGCAACAAAGACTGCGGGCGCCCCAACCTATCCGGATGGCGTGCTCAAGCTCATCGCCCCAGGCGGGACGGGTGCCGCAGGTGGATACACCATGGGGTCCTATGATATCCGCGCGATCTTCGACGTGTCCGACGACGCCGTCTGCGAGGACACGGTCGAACTGCTCGGCGTCGAGATCGAGTCCACACACCTCTGCATTACGTACGAAGTGCAGACCATCTTGACCAAAGGCACTGAGCCGTGCTCGGAAGAAATCTACGCGACGCTTGACTACGTACTGTAGACCGCGCCAAGTGTAAAGTGTGAATCGTGGGGCCGCCTGCGGGCGGCCCCCGCTATTTTTTTAATCGCCCCCCAAATCGGGTATCGACAAACCGATACACCTCGTCGTACAATGTCGCGTCTCCAATTGGTGGGGGCAACGTATATAGCGCGAAGAAGGGAGAATGTCGCATGTCACGTCGTATCGCATCGTTGGCCGTGCTGGCCGCGGTAGCGCTGCCCTTGGTGGTGGGCTGCCAGTTCCTCGTGTTCAAAATCTGCGTAAAGAACCAGACCGATTTCTGGCTTGACGAGTTCGCCACGAAGACTGCGGGCGCGTCAACCTATCCCGATGGCGTGCTCAAGCTCATCGCACCCGGCGGGACGGGCGCCGCGGGCGGGTACACCATGGGGTCGTATGACATCCGCGCAATCTTCGATGTGTCGGATCCGAGCGTGTGCGAAGACACCGTCGAACTGTTGGGCGTCGAAATCGAATCGACCCACCTCTGCATCACCTACGAACAACAATCGATCCTTAAGCCGAGCAAGAGCACCTGCGACGAAGAAATCTACGCGACGCTCGATTACGTCCTGTAGTCCGGTTCGCGTTAAATGATTCCGAGGGCGGCCCACCGGGCCGCCCTTGTGTTTTTACCGAGACCGTTTGCAGCCGCGCATTCGCTGAACTTACTATACGCGCCGGGAACCCAACATGACCGTGAGAACCGCCATACCCGCCGTGCGCGCCTTGCCGGAAACCGTCGCGAACCGCATCGCTGCGGGCGAAGTCGTCGAGCGTCCCGCGTCGGTCGTAAAGGAACTCGTCGAAAACGCGATCGACGCGCGCGCAACCCGCGTTCAGGTACGTATCGTCGCCGCGGGACGCCGCACCATCGAAGTCATCGACAACGGCCACGGCATGTCCGAGCAGGACGCGCTCCTCGCGATCGAACGCCACACCACGAGCAAGATTCGCCGCGCCGAAGACCTCGACAACATCGTGACCATGGGCTTCCGCGGCGAGGCCCTCGCGAGTATTGCCGCCGTATCGCGCTTCGAACTCGTCACGCGCCGACAACAGGACAATTCCGCCACCCGCATTCGCATCGAAGGCGGCGTGCTCCGCGATGTCGATCAAGTCGCCGCGCCCGCGGGCACGCGCATTTCCGTCAACCGCCTATACTTCAATACGCCCGTGCGCGCGAAGTTTCTCAAAGGCATCACCACGGAATTGAGCCAGTGCATTGACACCGTACAGCGCCACGCGCTCGCGCAGACCGGCATCGCGTTTCACCTCACGCACAACGACAAGACCCTCCTCGACGTGCCGGAGTCCGCGACATTGCGCGAACGCATCGCACTTATCTGGGGACTGAGTTTTCTCAAAGACATGGTCGATGTCGACGGCGAACAGGCCGGCATGCGCGTCTTCGGCATCATCGGCACACCCGCCCTGTCGCGCTCGCAACGCTCGCACCAGTACTTCTTTCTGAACCGTCGCCCCATCGTCAGCCGGTCGCTGCAGTACGGCTTCGAAGACGGCTACCGCTCCCTGCTTACGATCGGCAGGCACCCCGTCGGAATCGTCAGCATCGAAACGCATCCGCGCCTCGTGGACGTCAACATCCATCCCGCAAAACGCGAAGTCCGCTTTCGCGACGAACGCGCCGCGCGCGACGCCGTACGCGACATCGTGCGTGAACGCCTCGCCGCGATAGGGGCGCCGTCCGCACATGCGATTCCCGCAAACACCCCGCAACCGGCGCCTCCACGCACCGTCGTACAGATCGCGGACTATCGCGACCTAGCCGCCGAGATCGACGACGTCCCGCGCGAAGATACCGATCCCATTGAAGTGGTCGCGGCGGATTCCATCGGTACAGACATCGGCGAAGCGACGCCGGCGCCCGTGCAGACAGAGTTCGGCGCGGCGGAACACGGCGGCAAAGTGGAACCCGCCGCCGTATATCGTCCGATGGACCGCGTCGCCGATGCGCCAATGCAATTGTTCGACACCTACCTGCTCGTGCCGGAAAATGATCGCCTGCTCATCATCGATCAACACGCGCTGCACGAGCGCCTGCGTTACGACAGTCTGTTTGCCGACCTCGAGGACCACGACTACCAGGCACAGCAACTCGCCGTGCCGCTGTTGGTCGAGGTCCCGCCCTCGCACCAGAAGCTCCTCGAAGCCAACCTCGACATCTTCCGCCGTATCGGCATGGAAATCGAACCGTTCGGCGGATCGACCTTTCAGGTGACCGCGATTTGCCATTTGTACGACGAGGCGCGCGTGCCGGACGCCATCTACCGCGTGCTCGATCACCTCGCCCAGGGCGAACTGTTCAGCCGCGAGGATTTCCTGTCGGACGCGTTGCGCCTCACCGTCGAAGCATGTCGAGGCTCGGTGAAAGCCGGCGACCGCCTCTCCCCGCAGGAACGCCGCGAACTGCTCGACGGGTTCCAGCGCATACGCCCGCCGTACACCTGCCCCCACGGCCGGCCCATCATCACCGAACTCACCCAGATGCAAATGGAGAAGAGCTTTCGGAGACGGCAGTGACGCAAATCCTCGCCGTCGTCGGGCCCACCGCGTCCGGCAAGACAGCCCTCGCCATCGAACTCGCCGAACGCCTCGACACCGAAATCGTCTCCGCCGACTCGATGCAGGTATACAAAGGCATGGAAATCGGCACCGGAGCGCCCACGCCGCAAGAGCGCGCACGCGTCAGGCACCACTTCGTCGGTTTCCTCGATCCGGGCACGGCCTTTTCCGCGGGCGAGTTCGAGCGCCTCGCGCGCGAAGTCGTCATCAATCTGAACAACCGCGGCAAAATCGCCGTCGTCGTCGGCGGGTCGGGGCTCTATCTGCGCGCGCTTATCGACGGATTGTTCGACGGCCCCGGCGCCGACGCCGCCATTCGCAAGCGCTTGCATGCGCAAGCCGGCGCGATCGGCACGCCCGCGATGTATGATCAGTTGAAGCGAATCGATCCCGCGTACGCCGCCCAAATCAAGCAGACCGATCTGAAACGCATCGTCCGCGCCCTCGAAGTCCACGAGATCGCCGGTGCACCGTTTTCCACGCTCCACGCCCGGCACCGCGCCGCGCGCCCGCCCTTCGATGCCGTGCAAGTCCTCATCGACTGGCCCCGCCCCGTCCTCTACGAACGCATCAACGCCCGCGTCGACCACATGATCGCCAACGGATTCATCGACGAAGTCCGCCGTCTCGATGAACTGGGTCACGCGCCCCACATCATGCGATTGCGCTCACTCGGCTACCGCGAATTCCTCGCCTGCATCCACGGCCAACAATCCCTCGAACACGCCACCGGCCGTATGAAACAACTCACCCGAAACTTCGCCAAACGTCAACTCACCTGGTTCCGCGCCGACAAACGCATCGAGTGGCTCCACGCGACCGATAACCTGGAACAACTCGCCGGCGAAGCGCTGCGCAAACTGAGTAAGTAGCGCAACGTACACCACGATATCAACGGACCCACATTCGTCACGGTATGCCCCACAGTCGCGACCCACATTCGTCCCGGTATGGCCCTCAGCCGCTACCCACTGTCGTCCCGATATAGCCCTCAGCCGCGACACACATCATTCCCCCTTCTGAAGGGGCTTGCCCACCGAAGTCTCGACGCTGGCGGGGTGCCCGAAGGGCGGGGGATGTCGCCCGAAACTTCGTCCCGTTCCACTCGTTTGCGTCCTTTCGGTCCCTTGGATCGATTCCGGCGAAGACAACCAAAAATCTTTGCACTTCTCGTGCAAGCTCTCTGGCTTCAGTGCGTTGTTGTCTGAAATCTCAAATTTGAAATTGATCGAGAAAAATCCTTTGGTCGCGGCTATTCCGCGCTACGTCGATTCCGGCGAGAATATCTGAAGATTCCAACCCCCTCGTCTAAGCGCTTTGGCTGTAGTGCGTTGTTCTCTTAAATTCTGAGATTTCAAATTTGCAATTGATTGATGCAACTCTTTGGTTGCGGTCACAAGCCGCGCTAGGTCCCTCAGCTTTATGCTGCCGAAGATATCCAAAAATATTTGCGCTTCTCGTGTAAGCTCTTTTGCTTCAGTGCGATGTTCTCTGAAATTCTGAGATTTCAAATTTGAAATTGATTGAGAAAACCCTTTGGTTGCGGCTATTCCGCGCCCCGTCCTTATACGCCCGCCGCCCACTGCAACACCCAAAGCAAATGCAATAGAAGTGCAATGCTCGGCCATCGCGCCAACTTCCCCGAACTCCTTGTTTCGATTATCAGGACGCTCCCGCCGTTTCCACATACCCACGATTTACTGTGGTTCCGTCAACCCATAACGGCTTTATTCGCAAGTGCGTAACGGCCGGCAAACGGCAACGCACTGGGCATATAGATCAGAAACTGATTCGGATCTGAGTTGCAGCGAGCGATTGCGCAGATGCTGAACACCCGCGCGGCCCGGAGACTACACCCGCAGGAAGATTCTGCGCCGATACATCCAATACAGAACGATCCAATAACACGCGAGCACGGCCGCGCCGAGCGCGAGCGGTTCGTTCGCTGTACCGAGAAACGTGAAGAACTCTTGGCCGAGGTGAGTCTTAAGGCTCGACTTTGTGAACGAATCGAGCAGTTGCCACATGCAGTACGCGGCTATGGCGTTCGTGCCGAGAACGGTCAGCGGAAACGACCACGTCCGGAACTTCGCAACATCGATCACGAAATAAAACGCAGCGAGAAATAGGAAACACCAACCGCCACTGTACAACACCCAACTCGGCGTCCAGATGCGCTTCACGACGGGGCAGATTCCAAGCGCGCCAAGCACCCAGCCGAGCGCGATTCCCGCAACGCCGTACGCCAGCAGCCACCGAACCTTCTGTCTTGCGGTCCGGCCGCTTTTCAGCACGTCGCCTGCGAAAAGTCCAAGAATCATTGTCGCAATCGTCGGAACGAAGTTCAGCGTGCTATATCCCGCCACGTGCGCGTAGAACGGGCGCGGCCGTGGAAACAGGTTCAGAAACCACGTATCGAACGCCCAGCCCAGATTGGTGTTGCCGTTCCAATGCGCCGCGAACCCGGTGAGATTATGCGGCCAATCCGGCGACGTGCCCGCCCGCGCCCAGTCGAAATCGGGCCCCGGCAGCGGGTAGAGCGCAAACGCCGCCCAATATCCAATCAGGATAAGTGCGAATACGGTCCATCTGGACCACGTGGGCCCAAATGCGATTACAAACAGGAAGCCGTACGCGAGACCGATTACGGTCAACGTATCGTCGAAAATCCAGTTCGTCATCGGCGCGCCGTTCGATCGAAGGAAGATGCCAATCGACACGAGCAGGAACGCGCGCCAAAACGCGTGGGCCGTCATGCGCAGGCGCGACTGGCCCTTGTGTTGCCGCGCCATCAGCGAGAACGGCAGCGCCGCGCCCACGATGAACGCGAACGAAGGCTGGATCAGATCGTGAAGCGAACCGCCCGCCCACGGCACGTGAACCCCGTGATACGCCATGATCCGCCAGAAATAACTGCCCGGGTGCGCCTGCGCCAAAAGGTCGAACCGCATCAGCTCTGTCCACATCAGGAAGATGACGAAGCCCCGGTACGCATCCAGGGACGAAATGCGCGTCGGAGCAACGTCCGCCTTCGCGGGGACCACGCCGATGGCGCGGCCTTCGCCGGAATCGGGCCCATCCGTTTCGCGGCGCACTGTCACACCCATCGATCCATTCCCCGTGGACTCCCTGTCTGCCCGCGTACTCTACCCGCGCCCGCCCAGCACCGCAACGCGATCGCGCATCTTCGCACCCTCCGAGCGCAAGAACGGCAGTTGAACGGGATTGACACCGTCTTTCGCGTAGGCTTTGCGTTAGATTCAGGGTAAATTATGTCCAACCTGAGACATGGTTGCCTTATGTCCAACCTGAGACATGGCTACTCGTTCCCAACTTTCCAGTTGGGAACGCGCTCTTGAAAAGCTCTGCTTTGACGCATACTCCTCGGAATTCGCTCACGCTATCGACGACGATAGCCTCTACGCTGTAACCTCATCCATCGTCGAACGCATCCCGGTATTCACCAGCGCTCCGCACGTCGAGATCGTCACCGGCTTCCTCGCCTACTGCCGCCAACGCAGAAGACTCTGCCACTACACCTGCGTTATCCTCGACAACCACATTCGCCTTATCGGCGGCGCAGACGTTTTCAGGAGCGTACGCGAAGGGGGTTCAACGATTGATCAATCCGTCATATTCGGAGTGCGAGCCGATCCAGTACCACACAAACCCATCCGGTGCTTCATGTGCGAGAGCGCGATAACCGGAACCAACTCTAACCGACCAGGCGTTATGAAGGCGCTTGAATCGTAGCGAAGGATGGTGCGGGTCTTGTTTCTAGAGGTCGAACGCTTTGTCCGCGGCCCTGCGAACCTCAGCAGGCAAATCGTCGTAACACTGCCAGAAATCGGGAACGGCGCGGTGCCTCAAAGTGGCGTCGACTTCCCATCTGCATCGTCGCGCATGGCCCGTTCAATCGGCCCGTCGAGCCGGCCTGCCCTCGAATCCGCCTCGATTTGCCGCTCCCACGCCTCAGCCTGAAACTCGTCGAACCATGCCGAAAACGCCACCAAGTCCTCCTTGGACAGCGCGGCTATCTGCGACTCAATCTCCTGCAGCGTCGGCATTTCGACCGTTCCTCATACCCTCCACCAGCCTAACACGCAAGTCCGATCTTGACAACCGCCAATCAACGCCCTGTCCGCTCGTAATTGTAATCGGGGAAATTCAGAGAAATTCAGAGAAATTCAGGGACAGACTACGAAATACAGTACTCCAACACAATTACAGCAGCGCAACCCATTCGGCGCGAACTCGCGAAGCCACCCCGTCAAGATCGGCACAATATGGTGATCCCCACTGCAACGCGCCGGGCACGTGAATAGAGACCGTTCCCATGCAACAAGACGCCACACCCTCCGCACACGGCCAATCACCAAACTTCATACGCCCCGTCCCTTCGTACGACCGATCCTGGCCGCACCGACTGGCCCCACCGCCACGATCCACACCGTCCGCCCGTACTCATCCCCGAAACGATATCTCATCTGTGCAATCTGTGAAATCTGTGGTCGAATTTATATATTGACAAAATCAAACCCAATCTGCGCCTTTCCATCAAAACCCCTCGTTTCGCAAACTCCCTTCAAGCGCGATATCCCAGCCCTTCGCATTTACTTAACCACGTTGTCAACCAAACAAAGGTCGTTCAGCAGCAGCATGCTGCGGGCGCACAATCTCAACTCCGCCGATCCCCCTCATTTATCGCTGTCACCCAAATCACCCTCGTTTCCCAAATCCCACGCTGCACTCCTTCGCGGCCCAATCTTCCGTTCCCCTCAGTGTTCTCCGCCGGCCGTCCGAAGCCGCTTCGGCGAAGGAGGGTGTCTCCGTGGTCAATCCGGAGTGCAACGCCGTGGGCTTACGATCAGGAAGAGTACTCGACATGCCGCAACTGCCCCGGCCCACCCAACGCCCCATCCCCTGTACCCCTTGCCGAATCGAAGGCGGCTATGAAATCGATAGTGGCGACGAGCCCGGCTCGATTGCCCCCCTTGAATCGGCAAGTCACCAAAACCCCCCTGCACCCCGTGCGAAATCGGAGGCGTCCGTGAAATCACTGAAGTTACAGCGATTCTGCCTCAAACACCCCCGTTGTCTCGCCAAAAAAAGTGCGCCACACCCCCTGCACCGCTCACCTCAGCCTCTGCGAATCCCTGTCGCAATGTCGGAGCACCAACCCATTCTCACAACAGCCCCGATTCCCATATTCTGCGGAACCCGATACCCGATACCCGATACCCGTTACCCGAAACCCGATACCCAATACCCAATACCCGATACCCGCTGGCTCTTTGGAACCCGAAAGCCGCTCCCCAAAAGTGCAACGCCGTGGGCTAATAGATGAAGGCAGTCACACCGCCCCGCGATGCCAGCGGATCCCGGCGGGCGCGACCGGATTGACTGCAACGCGTTGTCCTTATAGGTTGTAGGGAGCATCGTGCGCGCATGCCTTCGCTGACGGTGAGTGCCGAGGTCGCAGTTGACGGGGACTGACACCGTCTTTCGCGAAGGCCTTGCGGCTTGTCCTCCATAGCTTTAGCGAAGGAGGAAGCGAAACACGGATGTCCCTCACTCGTCCATGAGGTAACGAAGGGGAACGAGATGAAATCTGACGTCGTCATCATCGGCGGGGGCGTAGGCGGGTGCGCGGCGGCGTTGGCCGCGGCGCGCATGGGCCGCACCGTCGTGATGACAGAGGAGACGGACTGGATCGGCGGACAATTGACCGCGCAGGCGGTTCCGCCGGACGAGAACAAGTGGATTGAGACGCACGGCGGCACAAAGACCTATCAGGATTATCGCGCCCGGGTGCGCGGCTACTACCGCCGCAACTACCCGTTGACCGACGAAGCGCGCGCAAATGAAAAACTGAATCCCGGTGGTGGCGGCGTGTCCGCGCTGTGCCATGAACCGCGCGTCTCGGTCGCGGTATTGAATGAAATGCTGGCGCAATACGTGAGCGCAGGCCGCGTCACGATCCTGCTCGAACACAAACCCATCGCTGCGGATACCGATGGCGACCGCGTGCGCAGCGTCACCGTGCATGACATTCGCAACAACACCCAACGCACGCTGCACGGCGCCTACTTCTGTGACGCCACCGAATGCGGCGATTTACTCCCGCTTACCAAAACCGAATACTTCACCGGCGCGGAAGGCAAGGCCGACACCAACGAACTGCACGCGCCGGACACCCCCCAGCCGTACAACATGCAGGCGTTTACGTGCTGCTTCCCGATGGAGTATTGTCCTGACGAAGACCACACGATTGCCAGGCCGGAGGATTACAAGTACTGGCGCGACTATGTTCCGCAATTGCGCCCGCCGTGGACGGGCAACCTCCTGAGTTGGGAAGACACGCACCCCGTCACGCTCCAACCGCGGCTGAGCAAGTTCGACCCGTCGGCGACGAAGCGCGAAGACATGGGGCGCTGGAATTACCGGCGCATCCAGGCGCCCGAAAATTTCGCGCCGGGCTTCTGTAAAGGCGGCATCACGCTCGTCAACTGGCCGCAAAACGATTACTGGCTCGGCAACTTGTACGAAGTGCCCGCCGACGAAGCGGCCAGCCATCTGCGCCAAGCCAAACAACTCAGCCTGTCATTGCTGTATTGGCTCCAGACCGAGGCGCCGCGCGCCGACGGCGGCGTGGGATGGAAGGGACTGCGCCTGCGTCCCGATGTCGTTGGCACGAACGACGGTCTCGCGAAGTACCCGTACATCCGCGAATCGCGCCGCATCAGGGCGGAATTCACCGTGATCGAGCATCACGTCGGCAAAGAGGCGCGGCAAATCTATACCGGAGAAAACTGTGAGGAGTGCACGGCGGAGGTGTTTCCCGACAGCGTGGGGATTGGATACTACCGCATCGATCTACACCCCAGTTCCGGCGGCGACAACTACATCGACGTCGACAGCATGCCATTTCAAATCCCGCTCGGCGCGCTGATTCCGCGTCGCGTCGAAAATCTGCTCCCAGCGTGCAAAAACATCGGAACGACGCACATCACCAATGGCTGCTACCGCCTGCATCCCGTCGAGTGGAACATCGGCGAATCCGCCGGCGCGCTCGCGGCCTGGTGCATCGAGAAAGGGCAGACGCCAAAGCAGGTCCGTGTCAAAGGCGACTTGTTAGCGGAATTTCAACGGACTTTGGAACGATTCGGCGTGCGCCTCCATTGGCCGGCATGACCCAGACCGCGCGATGAAGCTCTCCATCGTCATACCCGCGTACAACGAAGCGGAAACGATTCGTCAAGTTATCGACCGTGTTCGCGCGGCCCCATACGAAACGCAGATCATCGTTGTGGACGATGCCTCGACAGACGCCACCAGCGAACGGCTCGATTCCGTTGCCGGCGACGGTTCCCTCGAGGTCATTCGCCATACTCGCAACCTTGGCAAAGGCGCGGCCTTGCGCACCGGGTTCGCGCGCGTCACGGGCGACATCGTCATCATTCAGGACGCAGACCTCGAATACGATCCGCAAGACTATCCGAAACTGCTCGAGCCCCTGCTCGATGGCCGCGCCGATGTCGTGTATGGGTCGCGCTTTCTCGGCGGGCCGCACCGCGTGTTGCTCTTTTGGCACTCGGTGGGCAACCGATTTCTGACACTGCTCTCCAACGCACTTACGAACATCAATCTCACCGACATGGAGACGTGCTACAAGGCGTTCCGCGCCGACATCTTGAAGGACGTGACGTTCAAATCCGAGCGGTTCGGGTTCGAGCCGGAGTTCACCGCAAAGGTCGCGAAACGCGGCTATCGCATCTACGAAGTGCCAATCTCCTACAGCGGCCGCGGATACTCGGAAGGCAAGAAAATCACATGGAAAGACGGTGTCGCCGCGCTGTACTTCATTCTCCGGTATCGTCTTTTCGACTGAAACGAAGAAGGGCGGCCAATTGGCCGCCCTTCGTGAATCAACCTACTGCTTGAGACTATAGCAAATGGATTTCCGTCGCCGTAATCACACCGTCGAGATCGATCGTCCCTACGATGTCGACGCTTGCGCCGACAACCAGGTCCGCTTCCGTTCCCGTTGGCGTGTCCGTGTCCGCCGGCAGGAAGATCGCCGCGCCCGCGTACAGCACCGTGGTGTCGCCGTCCGCGAGCGTCACAACCATCGAATCGTTGTCCGGATCGACCGAAGCAATTGTGCCGTTCGCCGCTACGTCCGCGGACGAAACCAGAATGTCCGCGCGCAACTGCGGCGTGAGCACATAGCGGCCGTTGCCGTTCAGCACGAGGTGCAAATCCTCGAACGTGATCTCGATGTTGCTGTTCTGATCGGCAGGCACCTCAAACGTCTCGGAGACAAAGAGGTGCCCGTTCGCCGTCAGCTTGATGTCCGTGATTTCCGTCTCCGGATCGCTCGCCAGCCGAAGCCGCGGGTTCTCGATCGCGATGCGAATCTTCGTGTACGTTCCCGCGGGAATCTCCGCGCTCGAGAACACTTCCGAAAGGCCCGCCAACGAGATGAGTTCAAGGTCTTGCGACCCCTCGAACACGATTACGTCACCGGCGGCTTTCGCTTCACCTTCGCCTTCCGTTTCGCCTTCGTCTTCATCTTCCGAATCCAGCGAAATCTGGGTGACCGTCACCGTAAGCGATTCGATGTCCGCCGTGTCTACGACCGCTTTCGGCGCAACCGCCGAGAGCAGCGCCCCGGACAACGACTTCGCGTCCGAACCGAACAGGACGGTTACCTTGCCCTTGCCCGCCGGCCGTGGACATCCGGCGCCCATCAGGGCGATGGAGACCGCCAGAAGGCAGGACAGCAACATGTGAATTTTACGCATAGGCCCTTACTCCTCGTGGGCTTCGACGCTGCGCACGCTCGATCCTCGACATGCCCCGCGCAGCGAGAATCATAGCACGTGGATTTCCGAAGCCGTTATTACACCGTCGAGATCGATTGTCCCGACGACTTCGACGCTCGCGCCCGGCAGAAGGTCCGCCTCGGTTCCGGTCGGTGTGTCCGTGTCCGCGGGGAGGAAGATCGCCGCGCCGCCATAAAGCACGGTGACGTCGCCATCCGCCAGCGTCAGGACCAGCGAATCCGCCGCGTCGTCCACCGACGCGATGGTTCCGTTGGCTGTCACGTCCGCCGCGGATACGGTGACGCTCGCATCCAATTGCGGCGTGAGCACGTATCCTCCGTTCCCCAACCGGACCAGGTGAACGCCATTGAACATCAGTTCTATCAGGCTGTTGCCGCCTTCCGGGATTTCAAACGTTGTATTGACAAACAACCGCCCATTTGCCGTCAGGTGGACGTCCGTGATTTCGGTTTCCGGATCGCTAACGAGCCGCAGGCGCGGGTTCTCGATATTCAGCGTGATGCGGTGATATACGCCCGCGGGTATATCGGTAGTCGAGAACACCTGCGAAAGGTTGTCCAGCGAAACCAGATCGATTTCCTGCGATCCCTGGAAAACTACGACATGTTCGTCGTCGTCATCGCCATCGTCGTCCCCATGGTCGTCGTCGCCATCGTCGTCCCCATGGTCGTCATCGCCGTCGTCGTCCCCATGGTCATCATCACCATCGTCGTCCCCATGGTCGTCATCGCCGTCATCATCCCCATGGTCGTCATCACCATCGTCGTCGCCATCGTCGCCATGACCATTGCCGCCATCATGGTCGCTATCGTGATGCTTGTCGTCGTCGACTTCATCACCGCCATCATCCCCATGATCGTCATCGAAATCGTCGCCATCATCATCGCCATGGTCGTCGTCGCCGTCGTGATCGCCGTGGTCATCATCATCGTCATCCTTGGAGAGACTGATTTCCGTAACGGTCAACGTGAGCGAGTAAATCTCCTCAGCCGCCACAACCGATTTTGGCGCCACCGCCTCGAGCAGGGCCTGGCTCAACGTTTTCGACGCCGAACCAATCAGCACCGTTACCTTGCCTTGCTTAACACTGCCGGTGGGATTATTGGTCGTTCGTGGGCAACCCGGCCCGCAAAACATCACGGCGGTTACGAGCAGACAGACCAGTATCGAGCGTAAAGTTCCAGTCATGAAAAAAAGCCTCCCGTGTGGGCCCAGTCCCATAGCCCCGGGTAAGTATACCACAAGCGGCACCGTTTGTAACGATAATCCAAGAACAGATTAAATAATTACACTAAAATCGATTAATATTCTTATTTTGTAAACTTAGGAAGGGTCAGCGCGAGCGCCAAAGATGCGGTAACGGCGAATGCCGCAACCCCGTATGCCTTTGGGGCACCCAGGTTCCAGTAAAGCAGGCAGGCCAAAAGCGGGCTCATCGCCCGGGTGAGGCCTTCGAGAGAGCGGAAGACGCCGAGTATGCGTCCCTGGTCGTTGGGCGGCGTGTACAGCGAGACTAAGGCAGACATACAGGGGCGCACCTGGGCCGAGCCGACGGTGGTGAGGACAAGCCCGAGATAGAGCATCCAGATCGATTGCGCCATTCCAACTATCGCTATACCGGGCACAATGCAGAGCAGCCCGTGAATGCTCATGCGCTTGGGTCCGATGACGTCGCTGCGCCTCCGGACGTAAGTGCCCTGCGCCAAGGCGAGCACAAAGCCTACGAAAAGGAACATGACGGCTATTTGGCCGGGTTGAAAATCGAAGCGGTCCTTGACAAGGAACGTGATCGCGAATTCCATCATGCCGGAGAACGCCAACAGAAAGATGAAGTACGTGACGTTAGCGCGCGTAACGCCCCGGTAACGAACCACAAACATGGCCAATGGATTGACGGAGCGCGGGACGCGCTCCGTCGCGCCGTTTCGCGGCAGCGTCTCCGGAAGACCCCATGCAACCACGAGCCAGTTGAGCACGGCCAGCAGCATTGAGGCGCCTGCCGCGGCCGAATACGGATTGACCCCATATGCCTCCAGGCTGGGCCAATGCCGCGTTAGGTCCAGCATTGACGAAATGCCGCCGATGGCAGGCCCGCACATGAACGCCACGCCAATGCCAAATCCGAGCACGGCCATTCCGCGGGAGCGGTTCCTGTCCGTCGTGACGTCGGCGATGACCGCGGACGCCGCGGAAATGTTTCCGCTCATCAGGCCGCCGATCAGCCGGGCGACGACCAGCGTGAGAAACGTGCTGGCGAAGAACCACAGGCCGTAGGAAAGCGCGAGTCCGGCGATTGCGAACAGTAGAATTGGGCGGCGCCCGACACGATCGGAAATGCCGCCTAATATCGGCGCGCAGATGAACTGCAGCAACGCGTAGAGCGCGCTGAGAAATCCGCCGAAGATGATGTCGTGACCCTGCTCGGGGCGCGCGCCGAGCCATAGACGCAACTGATCCAGCCAGGAAACAATCGAACCCAGTACGCCGGACGATCCTTCGCGCGCGAGGTAGTAATCGAGCATGCTCGGGTATAGCGGAAAGATGACGGAAAACCCCGCCATATCGAGAAAGACGATGAAGAAGACGATGCGCAAAATGCGTTTCGTATCGGCATCCGACGGGGGCGTTTGGAGCGGTTCGCGCGTGGACATGCTGCCTGGGGGATTGGTTGCTTAATCCGGGTAGCGTAGCGAACGGCGGGGGCGCGGGTCAATGGACGCACGGCTGCCGGCGTCAGGGGTTGGTTAGAATGCCTCTGAGCGCATCCGCCGCACGATTAATGATCTCGTCGCGCACGATGTTGCCGGTCGATTTCACGGTGTCGCGCACCTCGCCGGTGATGGCATTGGTTTTCGATCCAAAGCCATAGCTCACGTTGGGGTCGGTAGGCGGGCCGGTGAGGAGGATGCGGACACCGCCCGCGGAACGGACCTGTCCCACGAGCGCGTCAAGCCCGGGCACGAGGTCCGCTGCACCGAGGACCGTTTCCAGGATGTCCACGTGCACGAGGACCTCGCTGTTTTGATTGTTGAAATCGATCATACCGAATGCGGTGATGTTGTAACTCGGCGTAGTCATCGCGAGGGATTGAAGCTGCATGACGCCATTGGTGAAGGTGGCTTGAGACTCGCAGGTGTCGAACGACAAACCCTGGTCCTTCAGCTTAGGCGCGCGGAGCCGGGTGATTTCGAGCGTGCGCAAAACGGACAAGACCTTGGTCGCCATGCCCACTTTCCCGAAGGTGCCATCCGTCGAGCGGAGCCTCACGGCGCCGTTCGCACCGGAGAACGGAGGAATTGTTTCGCCGGTAAATAGCTCGAGGTCGACCTGTCCCGACGTGGCTCCCTTCACGCCGCGCGACTCCTCGAGCGCAATGTCGTCGATGATCGCGAGGTCGACCCCGTCCAATTTGAGGCTCATTGTGGTGGATGCCGGACGCTCGCCGCGCGGTTGCATGACGCGTATCCAGCCGGATGTGGCGCCGCCGTGGCTTGCGAGGGTGAGGTTGCCAAGCTCGATGTCGCCGTTCAGCGCCGTGACGTTTGTGAACATGTTGCTCAACTGCGCTTTTCGATAGACGACATTGGCCATGTTAACGTCGAATTTGCCGGTGAATCCGGAATTCGGCGAAGCAGAGCCGGTTGCGGCCGTGTTCGATACAAGGGAAGATTCTTGAAATTTCGCCTTCATCTCGAGCAGTTCGTTCACATTGAGCCGCTTGCCCGTTAGCGCGCCGGACCATTTGCCATCGCGCGACACCATATCCAACGTGAAGTCGGAGTCCGCCCCCCGAACGCTCAAATCGTTGCACGATATCCCACCGTCGTTGTACGCCACTGCGCCGTTGAGGTTGTCCATGCCCAGCGCGTCGCTCAACGCGAAGTTCACATTGTCCAACATGATATTGGCTTCGAGGGGCTGTGTGGCAGCTTTGCCGCGTATGCGGCCGCCCGCCTTTGTGCCCTCCGGCATGAGCGCTGCGAGCGCCCCCGCGCTGACGTCGAATTGCGGAATTTCGAAGCGCGATTCGGTGAACCGGCCGTCGATGGTTTGATCGAGACATACGATCTGAATTTGTTTCGCGGCCCAGTTGCCGGTCGTCGCGACACCGTGAATTTCGATGCTCGCGGAGGTGCCCGCGCGCTTCGTGAGGTAATCGCTCAACGCGACATTGGCATCATCTACGTTGACGGTTGCGTCGAACACACCCTTGGCTGCGTCGCGCTTGAATATTACTGGTACGTTACCATCGGCGCGGACACCTTCGGGCATCATGGGCTGCAACGCGTCGCCGGGAATTGACGCATCAATGCTTACATCGCCAAGTTCCCAGCCGCTCTTTGCGTTGCGCATGGCGACAGCCCCGGCGAGCCGCGGATCGCCCGATCGCTCGAAATTGACGTGGATCAGCGGGTCCTTTTCCGTGGGCAGGCTAAGGTCGACACCGAACTTCGATTCACCATACGCGGCGACGATGCCGGGCGCGACTTTCTTCGCGGCTTCCTGTTTCAGAAATGGCAAATCCATATTCGCCAGATTGCCGCGCGCGGAACCGCTCCAGGTTCGTTTCGCGATAGTATACACTCCGCTTACGCTGACGCTTCCCAATTTCCGCGAGGTTGCGGTCGCAGTCGTGTCGATCTTGCCGGGCGTAGCTTTGAATTCCGCGTGTGCGTCTGCAAATTGGTCCGTCCACGATGGCGTATCGATTGCGAGCGACCCGCCGGACAGCTTTCCAGCGATCGACAGGTCTTCCGGTACGCCGCCGCCTGAGGAAAACGTACCGGTAACCCGATCGAGCGCGATGCTTCCTTTGGCGTCTTTGATTGCGTCGAGCGGCATGACCATGCCCAGGCGTTCGCGCGTAAGTTTGACTGCTCCCTGCAATTCCACCGCCGCGGTGCCCTCGCCGAAGTTCGGCTTCACCGTGCCCGTGATCGAAAGGTCCTCGGCCTTCAATGCGACTATCTTAACGGCATCGTTTTCGAACGCGACTTCGCCGGCGAATCCCGCGATGGCGCGCTGGCCCTTGGGCAACGTCAGATCGACCCCACTGAACGACCCGGTTCCAGCGGCGAGGCGAAGTTTCTTGTCCGCCGTCATACCGATGAGCAAGTCCTTGGCGGACGCTTGCGCGCTTTCCGCCGGGGAAATGCGATAGTTGGCCGATGGCTGCGCCGCCAGGAACGCCTGCACGCCGTCGCGGTTTGCGGTTGCTTCCTTCACACGCGTGGCAATCGCGCCGTCCGGCTCGATGGTGATATCGGAAACGAACTGTAGGCCAGGCGCTTTCCAGTTCAGTTCATTGATCGTAATCTGTCCAGTGTCCCACCACGCGACCCCGGTAAACGCGCCGGCAATCGCGCTCAGATCGAAGCCTTCCACCGGCACGGGGTTCGCCGCGCCGTCCAGCGCTATCTTGACTTGGCTGGCTGCCGTGCGCTCGATTACTGCGTGCACTGTCGCAATTGCCCGCGGCACGCGCGATGCCTTAAACAAGGTTGCCGTATCCACATTTGTGAGGTCGAGCTCGCCGTGAACGCCAAGGCCGATCTCCGCGGGAGCATTGCGCTTGAGCGTAATCGTGCCGGCAACGCGCGAGTCTTCGCCGTACGCGGGCGACTTAGCATCCGCAATGATGTCGATAGTGTCCGACAATACGTTGGTTGCAGCGAGGTTTCCCGAGAATACAGGTAGCTCGCTGCCGTGCATCGTAATGGCCGCGCCCGGCGCTTCAATGCGGCCGATGGCGAGTTTTACTCCACTGTCCACCTTTGTGCCGCTCGTGACGTGTTCACTGTGCGCCTGGAGCATGGCGTCGATTCGCGCTTTGAGATCACCCGGCTTTGCCGGAAGGGTGGCGGCGAGGGACTCGATATCGAGACGGTTGATGTCTATCACGCCGCGCAGCAGGCTTGCGAGGTTTGGGTACGCGTTGAGTTCCGAGCACGTGGCCCGAAAGTCGCCTTCGCCCACGGTAATGTTGCGCGCCTGGAGTGCGGGCACGGGAAACACCGCGAAATCCATCCGCTCGACCGTTGCGGGCAACCCGGTGTTCTTTGTGATGCGCTCGATGAGGAAGGGGCGGTATTTGTCCGCGTCAATGAGGTACTTCGCGGCCTGCAGACCGGCGACCAGCACGACGACCAGCGCCGCGAGGACGAATGGCCATCGCTGACGCTTGCCCGGAATCCGCAGGCGCAATGTGGGTGACGGGCTCATCAGATTAGTGTATCAGCTAACGCGAAGAATTCGGAGAAAATTCACCAAGAAGGCACAAAGAACACGAGACGTCTCAGGAGACAGGGCCCGACTTTCTCGATCGGCCACAATGCACGCCGCGCTTCTGATCGAAAGGATTCCGCCGGGCGCCGCGAGATTAAGGCGCGAGCGCCACGCCAACCGGCATAATGTACAGCGGATGTTCGGTGTATGGCAGGTTTAGAGCGTGCGCGACGCGGTCGTCGTCGAATGCACCGACCGCAACTGTAGCCAGGCCGAGTGCCGTCGCGAGAAGATACACGTTTTGGCTCGCGTGCCCGGCTTCCATGTAGACGTATCGCAGCCCACGGTCATGATATCGATCGGTGGTGTGCGTGTAGTCCGCAACGATGAGCAAATCCACCGCCGCGGTGCGCACCCATTCCTGTCCGAGCGCGGCTTCGCTGAGCGCATCGCGCAGATCGCGATCGCACACGCGCCGGAGGGCGTGGCTGCGCGGGGCGTACCCGTACACGCCGGGGGCAAGCCCGTCAACATCGCCCGCGACGGCGTACACGCTTAGGGGGTATAGCGCGCCCGCGGAGGGGACGGTCCGTAGGCCCGTCTCGCCGACGTTTCCTTGCGCGACCCACAGCAGTTGCGAGACGTGCTCCAACGCAATCGGCGCCGCCGCATACTTGCGCACTGACCGCCGCGCGCGAAGCAGTTCCTCGAGTTGCTTGGCTGCCTGGTTGCGCGGTGCAACGCAGCGCATCGCAGCATTCGAGTTATGATCGCGTGAATGCCTAAACATTTGCGGCTCCCCCTCGGCCGCTCCCGCGCACGCAGCCGATTCCCCCCGCCGCTATTTTAGCACGCCGCCAAACCTTGCGGGAGGCGGCGAGACAGGCGTATGATTCGCTCGAGAGGTATCGGGGGATATCGCTCACTTGGGGGCCGGTGCCATGCGCCAAGACTTTCCCGCCGCTCCGCTTTCGCGACGCGACTTTATCAAAGTTTCCGGGGCAGCCGCAGCGCTTTCGATACTCGATCCGGCGAGGCCGGCTGCTCCCGCCAGGCCGCTTGCCTGCCGCCTGGCGAGTTACGGCAAGTTCGAGAGCGCCGCATGGTCGCACGTGCCGGAGGTCGGCGTGAAGCACCTTTTTCTGAACGTTCCCGAGCCGGATCAAGTCGAGCAAACGTTAACACGTCTCGCGCAACACTCGTTGACGCCGCTCGTGATGCGCGGCAGCGCGGACTTGTCCGAGGCATCGAGTGTAGACGCGCTTGCCGTCCAGATTGCCACGTGCCAGAAGATGGGTGTGGGTTACATGTTTCTGTCTCCGAAACACGCGAACGCACCCAAGGAAGTCGCGTACGAACATTTGCGCAAAGCGGGAGACGTCGCCAGAGCTCACAATGTCGTCCTGTCGCTGGAGACGCACCCCGATCTCGGGACCAACGGCGCCATCCAGCTCGAAACCATGAAGGCGATCAATCACCAAAATGTTCGTGTGAACTTCGACACGGGCAATATCACCTACTACAACCGCGGACGAAATGCGGTGGACGAGTTGAAAACCATTGTTGACTATGTCGCGACGGTCGAAGTGAAAGACCACAATGGCGGCTTCGAGACGTGGGAATTTCCGCCGCTCGGTAAGGGCGTAGTCGATTTCAAAGGCGTGTTCGGCGTGCTCGACGCGTGCGGGTACGCCGGACCGGTGACATTGGAGTTCGAGGGCACCCAGGGTGTCAACCTCGATGAAGAGCAGACGAAGCACGCGATCGAGGAATCGGTTGCGTATCTCCGCACACTCGGTACGTTCGTGTAGCCGGGGGGCGCGAATTGCAGCGCGATTCAGTCACCAAACAGCAATCATTCAGGGGGACGTCCCAATGCCCGCAAAAATCTCATCCGTGCCGGTGTCCCGACGCGACTTCATCGCCACCGGCAGCGCCGTCACCGCGAGCCTCGCATTGAGCAGCGGGGTACGCGCCGCGAACTCCGAAACGCTCGCCGTCAACGGCGGGCCGGCAGCCGTCAGACTTTCGCCGGAGCGTGTATCGGCGCTGACCCGCTGGCCGCGCTACGGCAAGGCGGAAAGGGCGCGCTTGCACGAACTGATTGAGAGCAACAAGTTTTACGAAGAGCTGCCGCTGTTCGAGGAGGAATGGAAGGCGTACACGAACTCGCCGTTTGTGAAGGCGCACATGAACGGATCGAGCGCGCTGACCAGCATGTACTTTGCGCTCGATCTGCCGCCGGGCAGCGAGATCATGGTGCCTTCGTACACGTTCTTCTCTGCGTGTCTCGCAATGCGGTTCTTCGGGTTGGTGCCGGTGTTCGTGGACGTCGACCCGAAGACGGCATGCCTCGATCTCGAAGATGCCAAGCGAAAGCTCACGCCGAATGTCAAGGCCGTCGAGGCGATGCATTCGTGGGGCCTGCCGTGCGAGTTAGACCGTATCGGCGAATGGTGCAAGGAGAAGGGACTGATTCTGCTCGAAGACGCGGCGCACGCGCATGGCGCGTCAATGCAAGGAAAGAAGATGGGTACATGGGGCGCGATGGGGATTTTCAGCTTCCAAACGACGAAGGTGATGCCTACTGTCGAAGGCGGTATGGGAATGTACCAAACGCGGGAGTACTTCGAACGCGCGGCCGCGTTCGGTCATTACGAGGATCCGGTCAAGTTTCCGGAGAGCAGCCCCGTCCGAGCGTATGCAGGTACGGGGTTCGGGCAGAAGTATCGAATGCACCCGATGGCGGCGGCGCTTGCGCGCGAGCAGCTCAAGTCGCTCGACCGGACCAACGCCATTGTCAGGAAGAACGTTCGCGCGATGAACGACCGCATTACTCAACTGCCGGGCATTTCGGAGCCGGTCTGCCGTCCGGACCAGGAGCGCGCGTACTACTGGGCAAACCTGTTGTTCGTGGACTACAAGCAGGCGGGAATCACGCGCGATGCACTGGTGAAGGCGCTGAAGGCCGAAGGCGTGAACGCAAGCTTCTGGGACTATCCGCAACAGCACAAGCTCGCGATATACTCGGAGGCGAAGTGGTGGCACCATCCGCCCACGATCCCGGAGTCGATGCCCGGCAACGAATACGTGAACGCGAACCATATTTTTATGCCGTTGGTATACGACGATGCGCCGGAGTTGATCGAACAATACGTGCGGGCGTTCGAGAAGGTGTGGGCGCACCGCGACTCGATGCCCGCGGCGTAACCGAGGACACAAAGCGAGAGGTGGATATTATGAAAGTCCATGCGATCAAGCACCCGGCTTTTCTTGTGGCGATCGCCGCGGTCGCGCTGGTGTGCCTCTGCTCGGCGCATGCGCAACAGGACCCGTTCCTGCCCGCGCACAAGCTCATTGGGGTCAAGCACGATTCCGGTTTTCCCGACGGGCACGACACGTATAACGGAATGGGAGCGGCGAGCGACGGCAAAATCTACTACGTGCTTAGCACGTATGTACACGACGTCGGCGCGCGCATGTTCTCGTTCGATCCAGCGACGGGATCGATCGAATCGCTTGGCGACATCACGGAGGCCTGCGGCGAAAAGGGTAAGAAGTCCGTCGTACAGGGCAAGAGCCATGTAAACTTTGTGGAGTCCGGCGGAAAACTGTACTTCTCTACGCATGCCGGCTTTTACAGCATCATCGACGGCATGGAGAAGATGGGCGTGCCGCCGGCGGGGTGGACACGATACCCCGGCGGGCACTTGCTTGCGTTCGATATGAAATCGAAGGTATTTGACGACCTCGGCATTGCGGTCCCGTTCGAAGGAATTCTTACGACGAACATGGACGTGAAACGCGGGCGCATGTACGGAATTACGTGGCCCAAGGGAATCTTCTTTCGCTATGACCTTGCGAAGAAGGAGTACAAAACGTTCGGTCCGATCTCCGAGCAAGGTGAGGACGGAGCCGGCCCGACGTATCGCACGCTGTGCCGATCGATCTGCATCAATCCTGCCGATGGCGCCGCGTACTTTACGAATTCCGACGGCACGATCTTTCGATACGATTACGATAGTGAGACTGTTGCGCCCGTAGCCGGAGACGATCTGAAGAAGGACTATTTTGGACTATACGATCCGGCGTCGCCGGGGCACATGGGCTATAACTGGCGGCAGACATTTTGGTACGCGGCGGAGAAAATGGTCTACGGCGTGCACGGCAATTCGGGGTATCTGTTCCGTTTCGACCCCGCGAAGGAACGCGTGGAAGTCATTGACCGTATTACTTCCGAACCGTCCAAGCGTAGCGGTATGTTCGACCAATTCAGTTACGGTTATCTCGGGTTCGCACTGGGACCCGATGGAAAGACGATCTACTACCTGACCGGCGGGCCAATTTACGAAGACGGAAAGCGCGTCGCCGGGAAATCGGCCACGGCAATGGGTGAAGTAAAAGGCCGCGAGAACCTGCACTTGGTTACGTTCGACATTCCGGCGCGGGCCTATCGGGACAACGGGGCCATCTTCTACGACAATGGCGACAGGCCGATAAACATCAATTCCATAGCCATCGCGAAGGACGGCACGATTGGATTTCTCGCCAAGATGACCGAAAACGGCACAACGCGCACGGACTTGGTGACGCTGAAGCCGCCATTCAAATAACCCGACAACCTTCGATCCGCGCGCACGGCTTCGTGCGGAATAGGCGTGTGTCGAATCGATACATGCGGGCGAAATTCGTCATGGCCTTGTCGTGGGCTAAGGAGATGAACTGGGCCAGTTCCCTGCGCCCGATGGGATGGCCTTCACGCCGCGCGGAGAGTTGTGCGCGCCAACTTCGTACAACTATCTCTTTCAACGATTTGCAGGGACGCCTGCAAATGCGGACCCGCCGCTGCTGCAGATTGTCGGTACGAACCGCACCTCCATTTGACGCTCTCGCCGTTCGTGCGGTATCCTACGTGCCGGTCTCGACATGGGGATGTAGCTCAGTTGGGAGAGCGCTTGTCTGGCAGACAAGAGGTCGACGGTTCGATTCCGTTCATCTCCACCAATAAAGATTAAGTCAAGCCAGCGACTTGCGAAGACGAGTCGCTGGCTCTTTTTGTGTCAAAACGGCCAATGTCTAACAAAAGGTGTAACACTTTGTTGTCGCGCTCCGGAAAGTCCGGGCCAGTGACGGCGTATTTACCGAATGGAGGAGGGTAGCCCCGCCTACGTCGGAGCGACTTCGGCGGGCCAACCCTGAGCTGCGCGCCGAAACCCCTTCGGGGTAAACGCAAAGACATCATTATTGTTAGAAGTGGCTAGATTACATACGAATTAAAGCGTAATTCGATATAAGCGATTAAGATATGGTGCGTTGCGGGACTCCACACTTACACGAATCGGCGTGTACGCGAACCGGCGTTGACGGACTAATCGGATTGTAATATCTTGGATAATGGTTTTTCTTGTACCAATTGATTCGACTGGGGAGGTGCGCCATGCGGCTGTCTCTTCGTTGGATGTACGGTGTATCGTTACTATCCGCAGCCATTTCGTGCCCCGCAGTAGTTTGGGCCGGCCTCGGCGCAATACCTCGCCATACGCCCGATGACGTTTGGATGGACCTCTCGGAAGCCGAACTCGACGCCATCGTATCCCTTCGATCGCAACAATCGGTGAGTGCCTGGCCACGCGCGTATCGCGCACTCTGGCTTGATGCCGACGCACTCGCGAAGACCCTCGATTCTGTGCCGCTCGAAGATCCGGCACGGCCGATGAAAAGCGACCATAGCACCTCGATGCTTTGGCTTCCGATGCCGGATCGGACCGATGTGCCATTCAGCTTTGTCGAGTCGCCCATTTTCGAGCCGGAATTGGAGATCAAATATCCCGGAATCCGGACCTATCTTGGCCACGCGATGGACGATTCGAACCGGAGCGTCCGATTCGATTTAACGCCCCAAGGCTTTCACGCGATGGTGCGAGGCGGAGGCGACGTTTACATCGAGCCGGGCGGAACGGGCAGCGAGTACATCTGCTTTTGGGCGTCGGATCGCTCCAACCCGGGTCGCGAGTTCACATGCGAAACAGACGATCCGGAACGACGTGCTGACGTACCAACCGGCGAGAAGGTCTCGTTTGGAGGCTGGCTGCGAACATTTCGCCTCGCGGTGGCATGCACTGGCGAGTACGCGAACTTCCATGGGTCCACGGACGCAACAGGCACTGAAAACGCGATGGCCGCGATCGCAACGCTCGTTAATCGCGTGACAGGAATCTTCGAGCAAGAGCTCGGTATACGGTTCGTCTTAATTGGAGCCAATGACCTCGTCATTTTCACGAATCCAGCGACCGACCCTTTCTCGGGAAATCTCGATGCAAGTCTCCTCGTCCAAGAATCGCAAGCGGTCATGGACGCCTTTATCGGCGATATCGCATACGATATCGGCCATACCGTCAGTGCGGGCGCAATCGGTGGTTCCGCTTCGCTGGCAGTTGTATGTGACTCGATCACAAAAGCGCGGGGGTGCACCGGTAGCGCTACCCCCACAGGGGATCGTTTCGCGGTCGACTATGTGTGCCACGAGATTGGTCACCAGTTCGGCGCGACGCATACGTTCAATAGCACTGAGGGCCGCTGTGGAAGCGGGCGCAGGGTCGGGTCGACAGCGTACGAGCGCGGTGCCGGGTCTACTATCATGTCTTACGCTGGTCTCTGCGGCGTGGATAACCTTCAGTCGGGCGTCGACGCCTATTTTCATTCTTCAAGCCTGCAAAGAATGGCCAAATTTGTGAAGGACAACACGTGCTCGGTGAACACCGTGATGAAGAATTCGCCACCTGCAGCAGATGCGGGCGCCGACTTTGTCATCCCCAAACAGACACCTTTTACTCTTAAGGGAGTGGGGCAAGACCCGAACGGCGACACGATCAGTTTTACTTGGGAAGAGCGCGACAAAGGCCCGGCGCAGTCGTTGACGGAGCCGGACAACGGTCAAAGCCCGCTCTTCCGCTGCTTCCCGCCGCAAGAATCGGGCGATCGCATTTTTCCCGCGCTGGCCAATGTCATCTCGGGCACCTCCACGCCGGGTGAACTGCTTCCGGTCTTACCGCGAACGATGAAATTCTGGCTGGTTGCGCGCGACGGGCAGGGCGGATTTGCCATCGACCAGGCGAAGGTCCGCGTGATCTCGGACGCAGGCCCGTTCCGTGGTGTAGATGTTCGCGCTGGCCAATGGTTATTGCGTGGCAGCAAGAAAAAGCTCCAATGGTCTGTGGCTCGTACGGATGTCGCTCCAATCAACGCAACGCACGTACGAATCCTGTTCTCGGCTGACGGCGGACAGACCTTCCCTACGGTCTTGAAGGAAAGTACACGGAACGATGGCGAGCACACAGTAACTATTCCGGATGTGGAAACGGCGCAGGCGCGCATAAAGATCGAAGCGCTGGGAAATGTATTCTGGGACATGTCAAACTCGGACTTCCGGGTGGTGTCCAATGCCTTCAACATTCTCGGAACTTGGGAGGTCTACGACGAGTATTTCGATCGCCTTGAATCACGCATAACGTTTCGCAAGAACGGAAGTGCCACCCAGTGCGATTATCCCCCAAACTTTGATGTGTGTGAATCGTATCCCTACGAATGGATGCAATTTGGCGCGGATTCTGGTGCATTATTTCTGCATGGGTATATAGGACCCGGCACTGAGTACACCGTCCGGATTCCGGACGACGATCATATGGTACTCACTTTGTACGGCAGCGAGCCTTTGTACACGTTCACGCGGATTTAAGGGCACAGACATGGTCCGCGACGTGCGATATGCGCGGCAATCCTTTCGCGCACAACGGCGGCAGCGAGGGACAGTTACCCTGGCATTCCCGGGATCCGGTTTCTTGCGGCGAACTGGTGCGAATGCGGGCTAAACCCAGAATCACTCGAGTAGAACCGGCGCAATTCGCCTGCACATTCAAGTCATAAGCTGTGTATTTGTACCTAGTTCTCCGTCAATCGGTTTTGTTGTAGTTCGTATCGACCGTTCGCCGCGGCGGATCCACGCCGGGCCGTACTACACGTGACTGGAACCGCCAAACTCAAATGACGCAGACCACTAGTGGTATCGAACGGTTTGAAGATGTAATTGTTCACTTCCAAGCGAATGGTACTCTCCAGTCATTGAATCGCGTTGCATGACTCACGATGGAGAACCGCGTGCCGAGGCAACGACTCATGGTTTTGCACTGACGCCAGAAGCGCCGCCGAGCTCAGAATATGGGACCAACTAGCCCGGATTGCACTCTCGAGATTCTGGTCGTCACGAAAGAATGCGCGGCAGATTTCGCTCTATTCCAATTGCTGAGACGATTACACACCCGACGCGTTGTCTTTGTATTCGGTCTCAACGGCGGGTTAGTCCGCATTTCTCGCCGCCCTACGACGCTGCGGTGGAAGTAAAATCCTTTGGTGCGGTGAGAAATGCTCACGAGCAAGCCCTTGAGCGCATGGCGAGAGGATTTTTCATGCGAACAGCCTGTATAGACAGAAACATATGGAACTTCGTGTGACGCAACGGGTAGCACACGTTTTTGCTGTTCGCGTGAAAAATCCGGGTTAGAGCGTTTCAAGGTCGGCTGCACCGCGTGCTCAAGCTTGAATTGCCTTAGTTGGAGTCGGGGTTGGCTGTACGCCACATCTCGAGCCCGTCCCAAAGATTGGCCATACCCAGATAGAGCACGCCATCGACCGAGGTCAGGGTGCGAACGCCGAAGTTGTACGTGTCGCCGAGTCCGTTGCGGAAGACCGGCGTCCAATGCACACCGTCCTGGGATCTCCAGAGGTCTGCGCCTCCTTGAGTAACGACGCCGACAAGGCCTGGGCCGCGTTTGGCGTCGAGAAGTTCCTGCGCCGCGCGTTCGCCGAGCCGGCGCACGGCAAGAGCGAAGAAATCGTCCAAATTGTCGACGACTCCCTGCAGGACACTCGTGAAATCGGCGGTGCCCGCGTAGAGCCAGCCATTGTGTTCGACGAGGCTCCACAGGTAGGCGTTATTGCGGTTGTTGAAGCCTGCGTCAAACCCGGAAAGTCCGCCCGGTCCCACGATGACGTCCCACGTGTCATTCGTGTTGATGCGCAACAGCACGCACCCCTTGACGTACATACCCATGAAGATCATGGAGCCCCAGTACAGGTCGCCCCTGTAAACGTACGGCGTAATCGCGCACTGGTTGCGCGGATCGGTGCCGCCGTCCGACACAATCTTGACGGGCCCCTGCTTGCCGGGTCCCTCGAGCTTCCATATCTCGAACCCGGTCTTGTTGTTCGCCGTCCCGGCATACAACCAGTCACCATAGGAAATCAGGGACATGACAGCGCCGTTGTCCGGATTACCAAAACCATCCTCGATCACCGGCCATACGGTTTCGCCGTCCGTTGCCAGGACGCGGCCGGGTTCGGTCAGAACAGCGCCGCCCGCGGTGGCGTCGTTTGCGACCGCCAAATAGAGCAGGCCGTTATGTTCGGCCATTCCTCGAATGGACCCCCGCGCATCCGTTATTGAATAGAACCGCTCCCAACTACCGGGTTCGCCGGTTTCGGTGCGCCATATCGTCGGCTCGGCCCCAAAAGTCGCGGCGTAGAGGCGTTTCACCCCGTCCGACTCGCTACGATACTGGGCCATTTTGCGAAAACCGGTGGCGGTGAAATTCGGACCATCCTCGAAATCCCGGTAGTCAAGGACCCGCTCCCACGCCATCGGCCCCAAGTCCGGACGGTAGCGCCGAATTTCTGGAGGGCGCTCCCCGGTGTCCTCCCCCAACAGTCCGCCCGCCGCGGCGATGAGTTCGTTAATGCCGCACGAGGTGCCCACATAGAGATGTCCGTCTTTTGCACCGTCCGGCGTGAAGAACAGCGTGGATTGAGGATAGTCGTTCCAATCGCGTTCGTTGTCCTCGGCGTCGAATCCGTTCTCGCTGATGCGCTCGAAGGTCGCGTGGTGCGGCTTGCACCCGAGCATGGCGATTCCGAACAGAAACGGCAGCGAGACGAGGGCAGCGATCATACGCATGGACATCATCGACATGAAGCGTACACTCCCAACGGTCTTGGGCAATGCCGACGGCGCCTGGACCCTACGTGCGCATTGCGGTTGCGCTTACACCAGGCAGGGCATCGGGACCAATCCCTCGCACTGCAAGTGCCTGACGATGTATGCGACAGTATCGGCCAGTTCCGGCTCGACGATGTCCGGATTGACCTGCTCGAGCGCTGCGCGGTAGTGCCGGTTGTCGTAACGCTTGGGTTCCATCGGCTTGAATTTGTCATGGGAACGATTGATAAAGACAAGCAATGGGTATAGCAAATCGTCGGGCGTACACAGGCGGTTCACTTCCTCGATAAAGCGCGGCGTGTCATAGTAGGTGAACGAATAGCCGAACTGCTCGGCGATGCTCTCCGTTACGTCCATCAGGTTGTAGTACCGTGTCGTCGTGACGTGAAGAATGTTCGACGTAGTGTTCCGCAGCGTGAATATCCGCGCGATATGGTCCGAGACAAGATCGGCCGGAAGAAAGCTGACCTGGTTAAGCGCCTCGACCGCGATTCCATACTTGATCATAAAGGCCAAAAGCCGGACCCCGATATCGTCCTTGCTTCCGACGCCCCGCGATGAAGCGGTGATCAAAGTCGGCCTGTAGATTCGGACAGGCTGACCGTGCCGCGCGGCGTTGAGCACGAGATGCTCCTGAATGCATTTCGACTGCGAATAGCCAAAATCCAGATCCTCGAGGTCCTCGTTGTATTCGTGCTCCGCCGCGACCGGGCGGGCCGACCATCCGTGGATGAACGTGCTCGAAATATGATGGAAAGTCTTCTGCCTCTTCGTGGCAGCCATCCGCATGAGTTCGCGCGTTCCGCCGATGTTATGCGGGCGCAACGCGTCGTAACTGAGGACGTAGTTCACCTGCGCACCGTTGTGGACTACTGCGTCGCATTCGCCGCACAGGCGATCCCACTCGTGGTCGTTCAGGCCCAAACGGATCGATCCGAGGTCGCCGCACACAACACGGACCCGCTCCCGAAACTGACTTTCGATCTCCGGACGCCAGACTTCGGTCCGGCGCAATGCGTCGACCACCCGCGCTCGCCCGTGGGCCGGATCGGCTGCGCGCACCAGGACATCGATCGCGCAGGCGGAATGTTCCAGGAGACTCGCAAGCAAAAACGGCCCGAAAAATCCGGTGGCGCCGGTCATGAGAATCGATTCGGGCGTGGCCCGCAATTCCTTGGCCGGTTCCGCGGGAGGATGCCACTGCGCGTCGGCACGCATCAACTCTCGTTCGGTTTCGTTGTCTGCGAATTGCCGGCGCTCGAGCCATGTGCGCAATTCGGAGGCGGGCATGTCATGGCCAGCGTGGTACATGTCCAAGAGTTGGGACAGTTCGGCGATAGTAAGGCGCTGCAGGAATCGTGTGTCCAGTTCGGACACGACGTGCTCCAATCCGCGAGCTTCGAAGTGGCGCTGAATCTCGAGTGTCAGATCGACAAAGGTCAAGGAGTCAAGGCCAATGCTTGACAAGGTCACGTTCTCGTTACCATTCAGGTGATATCGGTCGCGAATGCGCTCGATATACTGCCTCAGTCCCTGTGGGGCGCTTCGATCGCTAACATCCGTGTGGACATACGATGCGAGTATTTCCAGCTCGCCCGCCAGCCAACGCTCCCGGGTTTTGCTCCGGGCCACCTTGCCGGACGTGGTCTTGGAAATTGAACGCGGCGGAACAAGAAGTACCTGATATGGATCGATAAAGTAACGAGCCCGTATCGCCTGCGCCACGCGGGCGGGGTCAAGCAGTTCCTGTTGCCGCCGCACCTCCACGAGCACCACGAGGCGTTCCTCGCCATCATAGTCTACCCCAATGGCCGCGGTTCGCCCCTGCCCGATCATTCCGACGTCCGGAAATTCAGCTTCGACAATCGCTTCGATGTCCTGAGGGTAGTAGTTCGTCCCGTGGATAATAATCATGTCTTTGAGCCGGCCGCAGATGAACAGTTCGCCTTCGTGGATGAAGCCCAGATCGCCCGTGCGCAGATACGTTCGCGAACGATCCGGTTCGCCCTCGATGCGTGCGTTGAACACGGCTTGCGTCAATTCGGGCCGCTGCCAATAGCCCGCGCACTTGCTCGCGCCGTCGACCCAGATTTCGCCAATCGCGTCTTCGCGCAACGCGACGTGGGACTCCGGGTCTACAATGCGGACGTCGAGACTCGTGAACGGCCGGCCGCAACTAACCAGCGTCGTTTGGTTATTGTTGCGTGCCGTTGTCTTTTGGATGCTCAACTGGCGGCGCTGCAACCGCTCCTTGTGAACGGTCAAGGTTTGCCGTCCGCGAAGGGAGACCGTCAGGGTGTTTTCGGCGAGTCCATAACCGGTATAGTACGATTCGCGCTGGAGGCCGTATTTCGCGAAGCGCTCGTAGAAGTCCGCGTACGTTTGCGGGTGGATTGGCTCCGCGGCGTTCAGCATTCCTCTCAGCGAACTTAAGTCAACCCCGCTCAGCGCGGAGTCCGGGACCTTGTCCTCGCGCAGGCAGTAGCCGTAGGCAAAGTTCGGCGCGGTGGTCAGCGTCGCCCTCACGCGAGAAATGGTTTGTAGCCACAGCGCGGGCCGCTTCAGAAAGTCGAATGGCGAAAAGCCGTGGTTCGTTCCCCCCATTACCACCGCGAACAAATAGTGGCCGATCAGCCCCATGTCGTGATATTGGGGGAGCCAGGATACGCCGACGGAATGCCGTTGTATGGTTTCGTCCGCATTGTGCATCACGTTCCGGTGTGTGACTATGACGCCTTTAGGGTCACCCGTCGACCCGGACGTATATTGCAGAAACAAGACGGGGTTGGTCTGACGCCGAAGCGTATGCCGGCCGTTCTCCGGGAAGGCGTCCGTCGCTACCCAGTGAATGCGGTTAAGCTGCGACGAGTTGTGAGGTTCGCGGCGTTTCGCCGCGGGCGCGTTGACCGTCCCGCGCAAGTAGGCCGCCGTGGTGAGTGCGACGCGAGCCTCGCAGTCCTGCGCGATATGCTCAATTCGATCCGCCCCCGCGCCGGTGGCCATCGAGAGTGGGGCACAGACGGGAACCGGAATCGCGCCCAAGTTTACCGACGCGAAGAACCCGGCCATCATTTCCAGCCCCGGCGGATACACGAGCAGAACACGGTCGCCGGTCTGGATTCCGGCCGCCTCGAACAATTGATGCGCCAAACCCAGCGTGCGCTCACAGAACTGGCTGTATGTGTATTGTTCTCGAACGGCTCCTCTTTCGTCCGTAAAGCTGTACAGAATCTCGTCAGGTTGCGCGCGTGTCCAGTAGTCCATGCAATCAACAAGATTGTCCATGCGTCAGGTCCTACAGGTGCCCTGCGCCGAGCGGCAGCGTCCTGCCGTCGCTCTGCTGAACAGCGCCCCTAAAACATTCGGCTGTCATATGGTTACAAAAGAAAGCTTGCAGCCAACCCTTGCAAGAGAGATCACCCGATTGAGTATACCCAGCTTCATACGAAAGCCGCAATACGGGTACGTGGACCGGCCGGTGGAAACTGTCGTCCCGATTCAACGCAAGGGCCTTCGCGCGCCCGTCCGGTTGGGTGCGCGTCCGGTTGGGTGCGTTGATTCAACTCGGGTCTGCCGATATCATCCACCCTTCTTGAAAAGAATAACGGCTGAACTCTGAGGATTCCCCACCGTCGCCGCGCGTCCATTCGTCCACAAGGCGGGCTTGGATGGGTTCGACGCGGGGTGATATCGAAGGCAGGTGTGGCCAAATGGTTTCGATTCGCAATTCCGCCGTCAAGCGGGCGGTCTTCGTGACCGGCGCGTCGTCCGGAATTGGAAAAGCGTGCGCACTCCATCTCGACCGGCTGGGATTTGCGGTGTTTGCCGGTGTCCGGAAGGACGCGGATGGAGCTGGCCTCGTTGCCGAAGCGCCGGGGATTCGCCCCGTGATCGTAGACGTAACGAAAAGCGACACGATTGCGGCAGCAGTCGCAGAAGTCCGGATTGAAGTTGGCGAATCCGGCCTCTACGGCTTGGTGAACAATGCGGGAATTGCCGTAGTCGGCCCGATCGAAACCCTCACGGCCAGCGACATTCGCGAACAGTTCGACGTCAACGTCGTCGGTCAGTTGGCCGTTACACAGGCTTTTCTTCCGCTTGTCCGTCAGGCGCGCGGCCGCATTGTCATCATGGGGTCAATTTTTGGATTGCTCTCCTGTCCGTTCGTGGGTGTATACGCCGCGTCGAAGTTCGCGCTCGAAGCGCTCGCGGACGCGCTGCGTGTCGAACTTGCGCCCTGGGAGATCGAGGTCTCCCTGATCGAACCCGGCCGCATGGCGACAACTATCTGGGGCAAGTCATTCGTCGCCATGGAAAAGATGCAGACGCGCGAAGATGAGGTCCATGCCTTGTACGCCGCGTCCATGACCTTAGCCCGGAAGAAGGCGGAAGAGTTCGCACGCACCTGCACCTCGCCGCAGCGGGTCGCCCGGGCCGTCGCTCACGCCCTGACGGCGCGGCGTCCAAAAACGCGCTACAAAGTGGGACGCGACGTGCGATTCTGGGCGCCGCTTCGCAGGCACGCGCCCGATCGGCTCGCGGATTGGGTTATCAACCTAATGCTTCGGATGGGCGCCTGAGGGGAACGAATACGCCCGCCTCACTCGTCGTCCGCAGTGTGCTCGGCGGCGAATCCAAATCGCTCGAAAACGTAACCAAACTTGTCAAGAACATCGCTCGCCGACAATCCGTACTGTTCCAGCGAGTACCGGTGATTACTCTTGTACGACTTCGCTTTTTCGTGCTCGGCGCTCAGGCGCTCCGCGAACTGCGGCCCAGGTTCGATAGCAAGTTTGGTGTACACGTCCGCCACGGCGGACTTCAGGTCGCGACGTAGATCGTCATACGAGAGGAAGACAAACCGGTCTTGTGCCCATTCGCGCGCGCAATTCATAGGATGGCGATACCAGTAGTCGGCCAATTCCAGCACCCTATCGCGAAAGATATCGCCCTGCGGATCGTTGTCGAACATGTCCCACGCCACATACAACGCGCTTAACAGCGATGGGACCGTATCGTAGGGGCTGCGCATGTTGCATATCATTCTTGCGCCAGAAAAATGCGCCCGTATAGCGTCGACCTTTGCGGAGAATGAGGGGTTCTTCGACAAGAACTGTTTCTCCGCCCCGTGGAAGTACAGGTGGCGCTGAACGCAGGCCTTGTAGAACCGCATGATCCAGTCTTGCTCGGCCGGGGGAATCCCTTCGTCGAACCGGACAAGCCTCCAGGTCTCCTCGTAGAATGGAAAGGGGAAAAGCAGATACACCGTCGAAAAGATCGGGCCCAATACCAGCTCGTCTTCGTCGTAATCGAAGAGGGTCATCTTGTGGATTTCACTGAGGCGGCCGAAGATTCTGCGGTCAATCGCGGCGATCAGGCTGCGGCCCGCGCCGCCACAGGCCCGATCGATCGAACCCACGAGTGTCCACAGCTTCCGCTCCGTGATCGACGGCGCGAGGAGAAGCTCCCACAATTTGAATGAGGTGAAACGCTCGGAATCTTGCGCCATAACACGGTGCAGGAGCGTTGTCCCGCTTCGCGGAATTCCGACGATAAACACCGGGTCTTTGATGGCGACTTTTCGGTATCCGCGAAAAAACAGGTCGTCGAGCAGAAACCCGATCCAATGAAGGAGTTCGCCGAAGAAGAGCACCGGCACAAAGATGCTCATCACCAAGAATCGCTTCGGGGTACACCGCGCAAAAGTGCCCCTGCTGCGAAAGATGGTCAGCGTAACGAGCCGGAAGAATATGAGGTAACCCCAGAGCATGAAAAACGTACGCGCCGGCTTACGTATGCCCGCGGATACGGCGCCGTTCCCCGTTCCGCCGGCCCCGCAGAACCATTTGCACGCCGTGAATCGGGCGGAGGGTGATATTCAATTGCGTCCGAACCCGTGCGTCCGGCGCCAGTTCAAAGTGCCAGTCACGCGAGAAAATCGCCAGCAGCAGTATGCCTTCCATCCAGGCAAATCGCTCACCTATGCATCTGCGCGCCCCTCCGCCAAATGGCAGGTATGCATACCTTGGCACACTTTCCGCGCGCTCGGGAAGCCACCTATCCGGATCGAAACGCTCCGGCTCCGGATACCAACGCGGGTCGTAGTGGGTAATCAATGGGGATATAAGCAACAAATCTCCGGCATTGATGTCGATTCCCAGAATCTCGTTTGACGCTACGGCCTCCCGGTCGACGCCCGGTACGGGTGGGTACAGCCGCATGCTCTCGGTCAATACCCGGCGGACGTAGTCGAGCCGCGGGATGTCATCCACGTTGGGCGTGCGCCCATTATCGAGCACCGAGTCGACTTCTTCCCGGAGTCTCTCCGCAATCTCCGGATGCCGCGACAACAAGTAGAACGTCCAGCTCAATGCGTTCGATATCGTTTCGTGGCCCGCGAGGAAGAGCGTCATGGATTCGTCGCGAAGTTGTCGATCGGTCATCGTGCTGCCGTCGTCGTACTGTGCCGCCATGAGCATAGACAGGACGTCATCGGACGCGTCGCCCGCTGCGCGGTGGTCCCGAATAATGCGATAAATAACGGAATCCAGTTGCGCGAGCGACTCCTTGATGCGCCGCGTGCTCTTCAACGGCATCCGATCAAGTACGTTTCCCAGCATCGGTATCACATATCGCCCGGCGTGGGATAGCAGGAAATCGATGGCGTGTCCCACGATTCGCACATCCTCTTCGATATCCGAGCTGAACATCGTCTTCGTAATGATTGCTGCGGTGACCTCCATCATTTCCTGGTGGATGTCAACCATGATGCCGTCACGCCAGCGTGACGCGAATCCCTCGCCAATGGCAGCCATGGCGTCGCCGTACGCGTCGATTCGGCTCTTGTGGAACGCGGGCTGTATGAGGCGGCGTTGCCGCAGGTGGGCGTCGCCGCTGAGTGTGAGCACGCTTTGGCCTGTATAGACTTTGAGGGGAGTGGACCGCGTGCGGCGGTGATAATACTTGTGGTTCCGCACCAGAATCTCTTCGATCCCGTCCGGCTCGTTCATGAGTATGCACCGCTGCCGCACGATGCGCGTTTCGATTCCCTGCGGGTACCGCCGGACAGCGTCGCGCCACGGCGCGAAATCGCCGCGCAACCCACTTAAGAATAGCCGGAGAAAAGCAGCCTGGCTGACGCGCGGCAATCGGAGAGGCGCCGCGGGACTTCTCGGCGCCGCCGCGGTCGAGCTCATCGTGTCAACTCCTTCACGTCCGGCGATGCGCCGGAGACTTGCAGCCGGTGGAAGTGCGGCGAAGTTTACGGAACACGAACGGGCAAAACAACCTTTCGTGCCGTGCCTGCCGCCGCGAGTATATCTGTGGGGAGTTAGACTGGTATGCTGAGCGCCGCCGGTGCATTGGCCCGAATGCACGGGAGTAAATTGCAGCGAATGCGCGGTCCGTACGCCGACGACGGGAGTAAGGCGATGATTGATTTTCTGGCGATCATACAGCAGGTCTTGAGCTATTATGAGGGCGACATAACCCTTACGATCCTGGTGTACATTGTTCTGTTCCTAATTGGCTTGGTGCTTCCCGCCACGGACCTGTAGACCCAGGCCGGGACGACGTGACGGAACGGCGTCAGAAACTCCAGGTCAGACCGCAATAGATTCGGTCCTTGGAATCGAATTGGCCAAAAAAGCCGTTGGCGGATCCGTAGAAGAAATCCGCTCCTGCGTACACCGACACCCTATCGTTGACCGCGTACGTGATTTTTGGGCGCAAGAGCCCGTCGCCATGGTTCAGGTCCTGGAACCAAATCGATTGCAGCGTCAACGTGTCGTTGAGCAGGCGCCGGTGGACCGCGAGGGTTGTATAGGTCTGAATCTCGTCGCGTTCCACGCCTCTCGAGTCGTTCGTAAACCAGTCCTGGAATAGCTGAAAGCTGACAACGGTATTGCTAATGCCGAACCAATCGACGCCAATCATGTAGGACAGGTCGTTCCCCTTCACGACGCCGTCAGCATCGAGTAAACTGCCTGTCGGATAGTACTTGTCCGTAAACAGCCCGTACTCCGCGCGCAGCGTAAAATCGCCGAAGGCTTTGCTGGCGGTTCCTCCTATCAGGTGGGACCGCCTGTACTCCGGCGTAACGACTACAGTCGGTCCGTCGTCGGTAAGGCAAAGCGAGCGCGGAAATACGGGCACATCGTCGTAGTGGTACAAGTAGTTGAACGTGAGGTCCCAGCCCGCTTTGAAAGTTGACAATCGAAAGCCCGCGTCTGAAATTTCGTCGAGGCCCGATGGGCGCGACGCCGGTTTGTATTCAAGCGCGAACCCGGGCGGAACACTGGGCACGCCCGCGCTGAATTCGAACTCCGATTCTTGCCGGGGAAGTATGTAGTACGAGGGGTCGGGGACCCAGACGACCTGTAAGTTCCAGTCCCCAATCGGGCGTTCGGCATTGACCGCCCATAGCGGCAGCCGCGAATTTTCGAAGTCCGTCAAGATGAACTCGCGCAGGTCCTGCGGATTCACGACATCGATCACTTTCAAACCATCCGCCAAGCCCCAGACGATCTGCTGCTTGCCGAGCGTGAGATGCCAGTCGTTCCAGGTTGTGCGAATGTACGCTTCCCGCAGTTCGAGTTCCGCGGTCTCACCGATCCGGAGCGGGCGCGTTGCCTCGGACACGTCTGGGAAATCGGTTCCATCCAAATGGCCGTTATCGAACACAGGATCGGCGCGCAGTCTTCCTATCACCGTGTAGTCCGTAGTATGGGAGATTGCGCCGGTCAGCCGAAGAACCAGCTCAAGACAGAGCTTTTGCAGCGTGTTTTCAGCCGTGCCGTAGGCGCTCTCCAACGAGATCGTGCCGCTGGTTTCGGGAAGGCCGCGCCACTGCGATTCCGGCCCGCCTGCCTGCACATCGCTCGATTGTGCGAAGGCGCCGGCAATGAAGAAGACTGCCACGGCGCACGACGAGAATACCGCGCTCGGGCCACTGGGCTGTCCAACCTCGGACCGCACGTCGACTCGCCTCCCAACGATTGGTTATGGCTTCAGGATGGAATTGGGCAGCCCCCGTTCCAGCGTCTGGGCCGAGAATACGTCGTCGGGAAGCCCCAGGTTGTAGCGCACTTCGGTTATCGTGAACACGGTCGCGTGTCCGGTCTTGAGGTTTTTTGCCTCCATCGTACGCGCGGTCCAAACTCCGTCGATTTGTTCGTAGTCCCGAATCGAGATCGTCTTGAACATCGCGCCGGACGGGTCCCAAAAATCGGTTCGACGCATAATCGACAGTTCCTTGTCGATAAATGTCTTCAGCTTCGAATACCCCAGTTCCTTTGCAATCGCCGGAGTCGTGGGAATCCCCTCGATGGCGTAACACGAATGACCGTCCACATCTTCTTCTCCGACGGTCTTCCACGTGCGGTCCAGCAACGATCCACGCGACTGGTTCTTGATGTCCTCGAACGTAAAGTCCGTTCCGAGAAACGAACTGCCCCGCTCGCCTCCGGAAATACGGCGCGTCTTCCGCATGGCGGGCAGATACAGCCATTGATCGTCGCTCTTTGCAGCATCGTCATAATCGAAGGTCAGCAGCGCGGTTCCGCGCACGTTGGACGGCTCCAAGAAGAACAGGGCGAACCGGCGGCCATCGTCAAAAGACTTACCGACGCCGCGCGTTAACCGTTCGCGAACTGATCCGTCCTTTTCGATCAGTTTCATCTGGATCGTTTGCAGCACATCCGTACTGGTATCGCGCGCATTCGCACGCGTGATGATGTCTTCGGCGCTCGGGAATTCCTCGCCGCTCGCCCCGCAAACAATGCCCATGCTCGCAACGTGCAAAGCCACGGCCGCGGCCAACGCACTGGAAAGTCGCCTGAACATATTGACTCCGTTATTGCCGGTCTTGTGATGGCAATGATACTACACCTTTGTCTCGCCGAGACGGATCGAGAAAGCGCGGACGAAACATCGCGATGAGCGCGGGCAACAACACGAGGCTCGTCACGAATCCAACAAGCAGCGCCGTCGACAGTAGGATACCGAACCACTGGAGCGGCGGCAGTTGGCTGAGGGTTAGTGTCACCATGCCCAGAATCAGGCTCAAGAAGTTGAAGAATACTGCCCTGCCCGTGGTAGCGAACATTGTCCGCAGCGCGGCATCGAGTGCGATGCCCTGTCCTTTAACCAAATGCACGAGGCGATCCAGTTCATGGATCGAGAAATTCACCGTTATCCCGATCGCGATAGATGCGTACGCAGACGTACCCAATCCGAGCCAAATGCCCGAAATGCCCATGACGGCATAAACCGCCACCAGTGTCGTAATCACCGGCACGATGCAGTAGACGCCCGCCACCCACGTTCGAAATCCAACAGAAGTCATTATCCACACCGTCAGCAAGGCAAGCAGCGCGCCGATGAAATGGCTCGCTTCAAGGTGGCGCATCCACTCGAAGTCGACATTCAAGCGCCCCGAGAGCCGCGCCGATATTCCCGGCGTGGCGAACTCGTCCATCAAGTACCGATCGGTTTCCTGCCGGATCGTGCGGGCGTCGCTGAAAAGGCCACTATTGCACAACGCGCGAACGACGGTCGTTTTATAGCCGCTATCAACCACGTGCGCCAGCCCGGTCGTGTCGCCCATCGAATACAGCAGCGCATACTGCGCGACCAGATTCTCCGTGGGGGGGAGTATGAAGGCGCCGGGTGCGTCGTCTGACATCGCCCGATTCATCAGCTTCATATAGTCCACAATCGATAGGGTGCCTTTGATGTGCGGCAATGACTCCAGAAAGCGCTGCAGATTCTCGATTCGCGCCAGGTTTTCCGGGCGGTACAGCGCTTCCGGCCCGTCTGCCTCAATGACGACATCCAGATACAGGGTGCCGTCCATGACGCGGTCAAATGCCGCCGCCGCCTGGTAAATGGGTTCGCTTGACCGGAAGTGACCGATGCGGGAGTCGTTGACCTCGACCTTGCTCGCCGCGTAAAGGCCGCAAGCCGTCAGGCCCGCGCACATGAGAACGATTGCCCGAGGGTGTGCGACAACTTTATTTCCGACAGACGCCAGGATTCGAGAGAAAAAGTCCTGCCGCTGCGAACCGTCCGCATTCGGACAAAGCGCGGGACTAGGCCGCACCGGAAGCAATACCAGCGCCGCGGGAATCGCAATCAACGTCGAAACCAGCGTCGCCACAATTCCCAGCGCCGCAAAACGCCCCATCATCTGCATGGGTGGCATGTACGACGTGACGCTTACCGCCAGGAAGCCAACGATGTCGGTTAACGTCGCGTAGATAATCGGCCGCCGCATGGTCATCATCACGTTGATGACGGTTTCGCGTTTGCGCTCCACGGGATCAATTGCGGTTTGCTCGTAGTATTCGCGCAGGATGTGAATTCCGTATGCGACCCCCAAGGCCATAATGTTCGCCGGTAGTACATTCGTCAGAACAACGAACGGCACACCCAGTATGGACATACTTCCCAAAGCGACAGCAGCGCCAAAAAGCGCGGATGTCCCAGGCAGAACCAGCCCACGAATCGTTCGATACGAAAGGAGCAGCACGGGCCCAATGAATACGACAACTGCTATCGCCATTCGGGTCGAGTCTTTGCTCAGATACGCGTCGAGATAGTCTGACGCAGTCGGCTGCCCGGCCACATGGATCGTTTCCCCGTGAATCGGCGCGCGCGCCTCCAGTGCCAACACCGCCCGATAGACGTCGCCGCCATCCGTTCCGTCGACGAGGCGGGCCGCAACAACGGCCGCGCTCCCGTCTCGCGCAACAAGGGAGCCCAGGTGAAGGGGAAAACCCATTACCCGTTCTCGAAAACCTGCGACCTCCTGCTCAGTCTGCGGAATCGATGGCGCCAGCGCTTCCGTGACGATTCCGTCTTCCGTGCCGCGAATCGATTTCTCCGTAAAGATGCTTGAGATTTCGCCTGGTCGAATGCCGTCGATGGCCGCAAGTTCTTCCGTGTACCAATCGATCAGCGATAAGGTCTGCGGGTTGAAAATTCCGAAAGGCTGCTTCGTATCAATCAATACGACCAGCGGTTCGTACAGGTCGAACCGCTCATTGGTTTCGTGCCAAAACGTAACGGCGGGATGGTCCGAGGGAATGTATGCGTCAGCCCCGGACTCCCGCTCGATTCCCGGGATTTGCAGCGCGAAGCCGATGAGCGACAAACCCCACAGGAGCAAGGCGACTTTGGGATACGCGGTGACCAGACGAAACAGCGGTAAAAGCGGTGAACTCGATGCGGCCGAGTCGCCTATTGTTCCCTTCGATATCGGCACACTGTTCCTTCGTGTGTTTTGCCTCTCGACGTACCGTGCGAAACGGAGCGGGCCAACAGGACCGATGGATGTCCATGTTAGCGCAAGCCGCAGAAACGAGAGGAACGAGTATGTTGAAAGCGAGAAAAGATAATCAAAAGGGGCCGCGAGCAACGTTGAACACGTACCTCGAAGCGCCCCACGCGCGGCATCGGTATGCGTACGCCGGCGACGCGAAATCCGCGGCCTCGGGCCGGGTCCAACCTCGACGGCGGGGCGGGTAACGTAATCGGTCATGTACCACTACAGCGACGTCGCGTGAAATTGTGTTGCGGATGCAAAGCGACTAGGCTAGCGTTTCGCGATTGAAGTCGAGGAACGCGCCGGATGTGTGGAATAGTTGGTTTTGTCGGCCATGCGCTCCAGGAGGGGGAACTTCACCGAGCGGTAGCCGCTCTTCACCACCGGGGTCCGGACGGAAATGGGATTTACCTTGCCCAGGGAGTCAATGTAGGCCTCGGGCACGCGCGGTTGGCGATCATGGATTTGCAGACCGGCGCGCAACCGCTTTTCTCGGAACACAACGACGTCGTCCTGGTCTGTAACGGCGAAATCTACGACTACGACCGCCTGCGTCGCGACCTCGAAGCCCGCGGTCACATGTTCCGATCGCGCAGCGACTCCGAACTGATCATACACTTGTACGAAGAATTCGGCCGCGATTTTGTCGCGCATCTGCGCGGCGAATTCGCGTTTCTCCTGTATGACGAAAACAGACAAGAACTGCTTGCCGTACGGGACCGCTTTGGCATTAAGCCACTTTTCTTTAATGTAGAACAGAACAAATTTCTCTTTGCCTCCGAAGCGAAGGCGCTGTTCGCCACCGGAAAACTCGCGCCGCGAATCAGTGTACCGTCGCTTCGGGACTACTTGAGCGGAGCAATGCCAGACTCCGTCTTCGAAGGTGTCGACGCCGTCCCTCCGGGCTACATGATCGTAGTGGACGTGAAGACCGGTACGCACAGCTTTCACCGGTATTGGGACCTGGACCTGCCCCCCGAGGGCGACTCAACGGCAACGCCAGACGCCGTAATTGCTCAACTTCGAGATGCCGTCGAGGAGTCTGTCCGCCTGCGACTGCGCGCCGATGTACCTGTCGGCGTGTATCTCAGCGGGGGGATCGATTCCGCGATCATTGCCGCGACGGTTGCGAAGTACCACACCGGCGCAGTGAAGGCCTTCACGATTGCATTTCCAGACGACCACGCGTTCAACGAGTTTCAGTTATCGCAGGACATGGCCCGGCACGTTGGGGCCGAGTTTCATTCCGTCACGTGCGACCTCGAAACGCTGCTCGCCAGCGCGGAAGACTTCCTATGGATTTCGGAGATTCCATTCCTGAATCTTCATGGGGTCGGTAAGTTCCTGCTCTCGCGGCTGGCTCGGGAACATGTCAAGGTTGTGCTTACGGGAGAGGGATCGGACGAGGTCTTTCTCGGATACGTCTATTTCCAGCCGGGCAAAGGATCGATGTCCGATCAAATGGTGAATCGGTTAAAGCCAAAACGGCCTCCGCGTGGCAAACGCCTCGACGACGTGGTTGCGCAATTGGGCTTTCTGCCGCTCCACGAGCACGCCCGCTCCCTTTCAGACCGTATGCAGAAAGTCATTGCAGGACTCTTCGACGCGAAGCATCGCGCGCGCCTCTTGTCGTCACGCCCTATGGCGCGCCTTCGCGGGCGAATCGACCGGTCCCAGACGGACCTGCTGCCGCACATGCGGCAAGTACAATACTTCAGCATAAAGTCCATGCTGGCGCCCTACCTTCTGGCCGCTCTGGGCGATCGTCCGGAACTGGCGCACGCAATCGAAGGACGCCCGCCGTTTCTCGACCACCACCTGTTCGACTTGGCGAGGCGCATTCCGGATGGCTTGAAGATCCGGGATGGTGTGGAAAAATACGTACTTCGCGAGGCCTTCGCCGGCCGTATTACGGAAGCCATCTACCGGCGGAAGAAGTGGCCGTACTTTGCTCCACCATTACGCATAAAGCGCGGCCATTCGGTCCAGCTCGACCAATTGCTCGATCGCTATCTTTCGCCGGGAGCCCTCGATCGCGCCGGCATTTTCAATAGAAAGGCAATCCGCGCCATGTTTAGGGTGCGCGCCGCAATACCATTTGAAAGCCGGCTTACTCGAACACTGGACGTTGTGTTGATGTTCGTTTTGTCCGTCCAAATCATCGAGCGGCTTTACGTTCAACAGTTCAACGCGCGATGCGGAGAATTTTCCGCGCCGAAACCCGCGGCGTGCGAGCCCGCGGCGGTTCAATAGCCGGCGCTTCCCGCGGGGACCGCTTCGTATCGGCGGCCCCTTTTGCAGGGACCGATGGCCCGCTGTACGGGTAATCGCGATGGGAGGGAGGAACGCGCGACGGAACTCCGCGCTAGACCTCGATGCCATACCGGCGTTTTTCGTCTGCCGTGAGGCCCATGATTTTGGCCGCGCGCGCGACTTGCTCGGCGTCGACGTGCTCATCGTCGTGCGCTTCGACTACGCGCTCGCCCCGGCACATCTTAAGACGCCGCTCGTTGGCGTCCATGATTTGGTAGAGGTCAAAACCGAACCGGTGCCGCATCACGTGACGACCGAGTTCGTTGACCATGCAATTCGTGCTGCATGTGCCGGTATTGTTCGGCATCTCCCAGCCCACCTTCTGCAATTCGGCGATCTGCTCGGGCAGCGGTGGCTTTCGCACGAACTCGTAAAACGGCACCAAAACCGTGCGGCACGCGCCCGGCTTGATGTCCGGCAACGCTCCGGGGACCTGCTCCTCGATTCGGCGGCGTAGCGCGAAGAAAGCCCGGCTCAACATGATATCGACCGTAGGCAGCGATTCGGTCGCAAGTACCGGCTTTCCGCTCAGGTCCATTCGGTTCTGTCCCTCCTGCGTACCGATGAAGCAGAATGCCGGGTCGTTCTCGATGCAGAACTTGGCGGCGTACGACGCAATCGAGGTAAAACACGCGCCACACGCCGAACCATACGTCATCGCCGCCCGGAGCACGTCGCTTTCGCTCTCGCGGGAATCTACGTCGAGCCCCGCGCGAAACACCTGATCCATCAGGTGCTTGCCCGGCGTTTCGATGTGAAGTGGCACGCCTATCTTGTCGCAAAGGCGGCGCGCGTTGGCAATCGCATGCGGCGATTGGTACCCCTGCTGAAGCATCCACGCGCACAGTCGCAAATCGCGTTTCGCGAGGTTGAGCAGCATGTACGAGGAATCTTTGCCGCCGCTGTACAACACCACGGCATCGTACTTGGAAGCCGGCGACTTGCGCGGCACAGAATCTATCACTTTCATCGGGGCGAGCACGGCAGACGGCATAATCGGTTTCATAGCGAGTACGCACTTCGCCAGCATTCGCCACGGACTGCGATCCGCGCGATAGACTCGAATCAGAATTTCGAGCAGTTTCTCAACATCTCCGCTGGTCGGTGGCGTAATGTCATCCTCGTGGGCGTTCGCACAGTACGAACATTGCCCGGATTCCTGCGTGCCGATTTGCGCAGATGCCATGTACCGATCATAGTCCAGCGGCATCCCGCAGGTCCGGCACAATGGGCTCAGGCGGGGTGGCGTATGCATCCGATCTCTCCAGTGGCGGCAAGCGCAGTTAGGAAGAATTGGCGAATTGCACGCTCGCTTCTAGTATTCGCTTTAGGCCGCAGGCGATCAATTTTGTGCGAATACGGTTAGGAGCACGGACGGGCGCACGAATGGCAGTCGTGGCCGGCAATTCCCAGGAGCGGCGCGGTCTCGAGTGCTGCTGCGGCCAACCACCTGCGCACACCGCCACGCATCGCTCGTCCGGCATGGATTGGTCCGGCGCCGGTGGGCCGGAGGGACGTCAACTCGATGGCGTATCGTCCATGCTGCGGCACACGGCGCGTTCGCGAGTCGCTCGTTGGCCTGTCATTCCGATTCCGGCTCGACGACCAAAACATCCTGCTTGCCGATGAGGCTCCTCAGATGGCTAATCATCGAAAGGGTCAACGTTGCGCCCCTTCGCGCCAAGAAGTGGCCGTCCGGGTCGTAAACGTTCTCAGCCAAGGTCAATCCCGGCCGTAGCGAGTCAGCCGGCACTCGGACAGTCTTCGTATCCTGGCTCGCCTTCCAGTAATCGGTGACGTAGACCAAGGCGCGCGGAACAAGTTCCGGATCGTAGGCTTTGCCGCGCTGTGCGCGAATATGTTCGCACACTTGATCGATCGCGTTTTCGCCGCGCGCATGTGACAGAAACGTGTCCACTCCGTCCGCGATGCGAATGATGCGCGCGGAGATCGACACGTGAGGCCCCTCCAAATTCCAGGGAAAACCCGTCCCGTCGAAGTTCTCGGAATGCTGCTCGATAAGCCCGGCTATCTTCATTGCTCCCGGCATCTCGCCCATGAGCGACGCGCCGATCAGCGGATACCGGCAATATACGGCCCGCTCATCGGGGTCCAGCAACCAGGGCGGCTTGCTTCGGATCGAGTCCGGCATCCCGAATTGTCCTATATCATGCAGCAGGGCGGCGATTCCCAGAACATTCTTCTCCGAACTCGTCAATTCCGCGGCGTCCGCCAAGTCCATCGCCATCTGCTCGACGCGAACGGCGTGGCTCTCGTCGGAGTGTCCGCTCTCAGCTATCAAGCTGGTAAATACTCGCACCGAATTGAGGAAGCCCGCTTCGAGCGCCTCTTTCTGGCTAGTGAGGTTTGAGATCGTCGCATTGAAGCTCTCGGTGATTTGGGCCAACTGTGCCTGCAACGCAAGACTGGCCTGGTCGATTTGCCCCGCCACACCAGCATGGGGCTGCGCCATGTCGATGCCTTTCGTCTGACGGTCCAACATGGCACGCACTTTGACCGCAAAAATGGGAAAATCGAACGGCTTGGATACCACGTCCGCGACGCCACGGGCGAACAGATCTCCCACAATCCGCGGATCCGCAACCCCGGTGATGACGATCACCATGGGGCGATTGTGTTTCGCCAGTACTTCCGTAATGAGTTGGTGACCGTGTTTTCTCGGCATGCGCAGGTCCGTGACAAGGACGTCGAAGTTTCTTTGGCGCAACTGGTTTTCCGCAACAATTCCGTCTTCGGCCACTTCACACCGCACACCTTCACGCTCGAAGGAAAGCCGGAGTAATTCCCTGACGTTCGCGTCGTCATCCACTACCAGGGCGCGGTACGGACTCGTTTCGTTCTTCATGTTAACTACGACTGCCTCTTTCCGCTTATGATATACGGAACCGATCGCAAGGCGGCGCTTTACCGCGTACTCGGTTGCAGGGCCGCCCGCACTGCGACCGCCAACTGGTCAAATAGAACCGGTTTCAAGAGTATGGCCGCAACCTGCAACGACCTTTCGTCGACGTTGGCGCCGTAACCCGTGGCCATAAGCACCACGATATCGGGCCGGATTCGTCTCAGCTCCGCTATCAGGGACCTGCCTGTCATCTGTGGCATCGTTTGGTCGGTGATCACAAGATCGAACTGGCCCGGGTCCGCGCGGAATGTAGCGATCGCTTCGACGGCGCTTGTCCGCACCGTCACCGTGTAGCCAAGTTTCTCCAGCATTCCGGCTGTCATCAACGCCACCGGCTCCTCATCGTCCACGACGAGAACCCGCTCGCCATTCCCGCGTGGCGCTTCCGTATGCCGATGCGACGCGTCCTCCTCCGCCCCGAGGATTAGCGGTAAGTAAATGTGAAAGACCGTACCCTGGCCCGGTTCGCTGTATACGGTAATAGTCCCTCCGTGCTGCTTCACAATTCCGTGGACCGTCGACAGGCCCAGTCCCGTGCCCCCTTCGTCATGTTTCGTCGTGAAGAACGGTTCGAATATTCGATTAACGGTCGCCGAATCCATCCCATGCCCCGTATCGGAAACCGAAATCTGGGCCCACAACCCTTCATTCAGTTCGAGCGAAGCCTTGGGGGTATGGCGGTCCACTTCGATCGAACGGAGCGACACCTCCAGTACGCCGCCATGGACCCGCATCGCGTGAGCGGCATTTGTACACAGGTTCATAATCACCTGGTGAATCTGCGTCGAGTCTGCCCGCACCAAATGGTCGAGAGGCTGTACGTCGGCGCGAAACTCGATGATGCGCGGAAGGCTGGCGCGCAACAGTTTCAATACTTCCTCGATGATCACGTCTAGACGGACTGGCCGCAGAATCGCTTCCGTCTGGCGGCTGAACGTCAGTATGTGCTGGACGAGGTCCCGCGCGCGAAGCGATGCCTTTTCGACCTGCTCCAGGTGCTTATGGAGCGGGTCGTCCGCGGCCATATCCAGCATTGCGATTTGGGTGTACCCCAGGATTGCGGCGAGGATGTTGTTGAAGTCATGCGCTATTCCAGCCGCCAGTCCCCCGATTGCTTCCATCTTTTGCGACTGGCGCAACTGGGCTTCCAGGTTCAGTTGCTCTGTAATATCGCGTTTGATCGCAACGAACGCGATTACATTTCCACGGCTGTCGCGTACCGGCGAGATGGTAGCGTCTTCCTCGTATAAGCTCCCATCCTTCCGCTTGTTGGTCATGTTTCCGCGCCACACCTCGCCGCGGGAAATGGTCTCCCAAAGGTGCGCGTAGAACGCGCCGCCCTGTTTGCCGCTCTTAAGTATCCTCGGGTTCTGCCCAACCGCCTCGTCACGCGTGTAACCGGTAATCTTTTCGAACGCCGGGTTAACGTACACAATCGCACCCGTCGTGTCCGTAATCACGATCGTCTCGGCCGCGTGCTCGACCGCCATCGCCAGCCGTTTTCGCTCCTCCTCCGTGCGCAAGCGTTCCGTAATGTCGCGCGCGACGCTCACGATATAATCTCGTCCAAGCGATACATATCGCAGCGTGACCTCGATCGGGTAAGTCGTCCCGTCTTTTCGACGGTGGAGGCTTTCGAGGCTCCACGAACCGGACTTGCGCAGTTCCTCCGCGCGCCGTGTGTACTCGGATTGATCGACGAGCGGATCGAAATCGAAGACCCGTTTCGTCAGCAGTTCCTCCCGCGTGTAACCCAGTGCATTGCACGCTTCCTCGTTGGCGTCGAGAACGCGCGCCGTATCGGGATCGATGATCGCGATTGCATCAAGACTCTTATCCATCAGCGATCGGAATAGCTTCAGCGATTCGGCCGCCTGTTTGCGCTCCTCGATTTCCGTGCGCAACGCGGCGGTTTGCTCCCGGACCCGCGACTCCAGTCCGTCAGCAAGCGTACGAAGCGCCGCCTGGGTTTTCTCGCGCGCCGCAATTTGACGCATCATCGGTCGCAGGACGAAGACGAGCAGCAGTGGGAATAGAAACAGTGTCAGGAGTGCTGCATGGACGACATCGACCGTTCCGGCGGGTAGCAGCGTCGCCAGGTATGGAAACGCCGCGACGAACGCGTACTGCAAGACGAAGATTGAGCCGCTCAGAACCAAAAGCAGCGCGTATGCGGGCCGGTACTCTGGCTGCGAGCGTGCCCGAACTCTGTCCTCATCGTCTGGCAATTCGCCGAGGGCCCCAAAAGTAAACCAACTCACGCTGTCACGAAGTTAACCCCTCCGCCTGGCAGGAAGGCCAGAGACAGAATTATCTATGCTATTAAAGCGATTTGTCAAGGGATTGCGAGCGGACACACATGAGTGATGGCCCAATCGCGAAGGGCTGTTACTTCGGCCCCGTCATCAAGTTCATATTTGTGACGGTGTTCTCTGCCTTGACCAGCGTGATCTTCAGGGAACGTGTTTCCTTCTCGAATGCGAGCGTCGCGACCGAATCGTCGGAAGGCGCCTCGCCCAGCGCCTTCCATCCGGCGCTCTCGGCCTGCTTGCGAAACTCTGCAACCGCCTCTGGGACCGACGAAGGAATTTGGCCTTGCACGACGAAGTATCCGCTGCCCGGTTGAGTCGAGTCCTTGCGCCCTTCGAGGCCGACCGGAATCGGCACGTCCGCGGGCAGTGCATCGGCTTTCGGCGCCTCCGCAGCAGGCGCGTCGGCGGACTGCGCTGGCGCAGGAGCGTTGGCGGGCGAACATCCGGCGGCCAACCCAACGACAAGCACCAAGCCCGCACGCATTACCGCACGCATGAACGCTATCCTCCCACGACCCGCTTGCAGACTTCGTTCAGCACACGACCGTCCGCGAGGTCGCCCAATTCCTTTTTCATCGCGCCGGTTAGTTTTCCCGCGTGGTTCAGTTCCGGGTGTGCCGCAAGGTATGAGCGCACCTTTGCCTCCAAGTCCGCTTCGGAGAGTTGCTGTGGCAGGAATTCGTTTATGATCGCAATCTCGGCTTCCGTCGCCGCGGTTTCCGCTGCCTTGCCTAAGTCACGGAAAATGTCGAGCGACTGTTGCCGCTTCTTGACTTCCGCGCGCAACACGGCAACCGACGCCTCGTCCGTCAGCGCGTCGCCCGACTCCTTCTCCTTCAACAGCAACGCGCCCTTCACCATCCGCAGACACTCGAGCCGCGGCGTGTTCTTGTCCTTCATCGCAGACTTCATCTCGTCCTGAACACGATCTTTGAGCGACATCACGGCCTCCTAACCATGCAGAAACTCTATCGGCTGCTTCGCCCATTTTCAATGCGTCAATAAGAAATCTCCGGACGAATTGCTCCATCCGGAGTGCCCGTCTTCACTCGTTACGGCTTAGCAGCCCTGTGGCAAAAGTTCTGTTGGCGGAAAATGTAGCGTCCGTCCTTCCATGGCGGACGTGAATTTCCCGGCAAAACTGTCTTTGGGCCCTTTCGCCCGGCATGGAAACCGGACGCTACAGGAGTCTTGCCACGGGCCGTTGGATGTTCGTCTCGTTCCCAAGCTCCCTGCCTGGAAACGCACCCGCTCCAGAAGCTCCGCTTCGCATTGCAACGGGATGGCAAAGTAGCTGCGCGGTCTTAAAGCTGGGGAAGAAAGCAAAGTAGTCGATGTTCTCATACGAATCGGAATCTCCAGCGACTGTTGCCGCTTCTTGACTTCCGCGCGCAACATGGCAACCGACGCCCCGTCCGTCAGCGCGTCGTCCGACTCCTTCTCCTTTAACAGCAACGCGTCCTTCACGATCCGCAGACACTCGAGCCGCGGTACATTCTTGTCCTTCATCGCCGACTTCATCTCGTCCTGAACTCGTTCCTTCAACGACATCTCGGCCTCCTATCGACATGACTCTATCGCCCTGCGGATAGGATTGCAGCGAAAGCCCGAACAAGTGGAATGGGACGGCCTTGAGAGAAACCTCTCTCTGCCAAGGACAGGTAGCGCTTACTTCACCGCGAAGGTCTCGGCCGCTTCTTCGCTTTGCGGAGGCGTGTCGGAGACAGGGATGGGGTCGCCGGTTTTGGCGTGCGCCTCGCCGCGGTAGAGAATTTCGCAGCACCCACGGCAAACTGCAAACCCGCTCTCGCGGCGGCGCTGGCGGAATTGCCGGGTGATTTCGTTGTTGCGCAGTTCCTTCAGGGTATTTTCGCGGACGTTGCCGACCTTCTGAATCCAGCAGGGGTACACGCCGCCCTTGGCGCCGACGATGAGCGTGGACCAGATTGAGCGGCAGTCGAACTTGCGCAGATCGTAGCCTTGGTCGTAGTGGTTGACGACTTCCTCGAACGGCATGCGCGGCATGCGCACTTCGATACCGATGCGCGCCGCCTCATCCAGCGTCTTGTGCAGGGACTCCTCCAGGCGTTTGCGCTCGATGCGCGGTTGCTTGAAGTCGTCGCGCGTGAGCGTGCCGGGATCGACGCGGCCCAACTCGGGGATGTCGTGAACGCGCGTTTCGGTAAGCAAGTTCAACACGTTTGCGCCCGCGTCCTTTGCGACGTGCGGCATCTCCGGCAGGCAGTGGAGGTTCGCTTCCTGAATCACCGTATTGATGTGAATCAATGGCGCCGGCTTGCCGAGTTCCTCGCGATACTTCGCAATCGCCTCGATGCCCCTAATGCTCTTATCGTAGGCGCCGCGCTGCGCGCGGATGACGTCGTGCGTCTCTTGCGTGCCATCGAGCGACACGCCCGCAAAGTTGAACCCAATCCCGCCGAGCCGCTTCGGCGCGAGCTCGACACAACGCTTCGCGCGCTCGTCCGTCAGCATCGTCGCGTTCGAGATAAAATGAACGCGCCGCTTCGAGCAGGCGTACTCGAAGATCCGCATGAAGTCCTTCCGAACAAACACCTCGCCGCCGGTAAACGTGATGAAGCTGAACCGCCCGGTCTGGTCGACGACGTTCAACCACTCCTCGGTGGTGAGCTCGCCCTCCGCCTGAATCCGCGTGGGCACGGTCTCCAGCCAGTCGATGTACTGACACATCTTGCAGCGCAGGTTGCAGCGGCGTGTGATCTCGAAATAGTAGTGCCATGTCGGGAAAGAATACGCCTCCCGCGAAAAACGGTACGGCAACTCGGTGTACAAGTTCGTCAAACCCTTGTACAACCGGGTGATCTTACCTTGGAGCGTCGTCGTGCCGGCGGCCATAATCCCTATTCCCAAGTAGCCTTTGCCATTATCCATTCAGGCCCTGCAGAGAGCGTAACAATCCCGGGGGAACGTGTAATTCCGTATCCAGGACACAAAAATCGTTTCTCCCGGTAAGTGTACACGTATATCGCGCCCCTATACCATGCTGGACACCGGCTTCAAGTATAGCCTAGAGTGGCGAAGCGCCAATCTGCGACAGAGACACGCGGGTCATGTGGTCAGATGTCCGTTTCATAGCCGCAATTCCGTTCGCTTCGGCGGTGGTAGCCGCAGTTCTTTGCGGCTACCTGTGGCCTAAACGGCGCAATCCCATTGGAAGGTGGGTGCTTTGCCTGATTGCGGCGTGCGGAGTCTGGAGTTTCTTCTACGGTCTTGAACTGATCGTCCCTCAACTTCAAGCCAAAGTGTTCGCGGCGCAATTTCAGTATGTTGGCATTGTCTTTGTGGCGCCGTCGTGGTGCTTCGCCGCTGTGTACGCGTCGGGGCTCGGACGTTACTTGAGCGGCAAACGCCTGGCAGCGCTTTCTGCAATCCCAGTGCTTACCCTGATTGCCGCGTTCACCAATTCGTATCATGGCATGCTCTGGCGGGATATTTGGATATCGACGGATGGATTGCCGTTTCTGCGGTTTCATTACGGGTGGGTCTTTTGGCTCAACAACCAGTACGCGTGGGCGTTGTTGCTGTGTGGCACGATACTGCTGCTGCGCAACGCTTTTGCTGGGCAGTCGCTTTACAGGGGTCAGCGCGTCTTCATGGTGCTTACGATTCTTGTGCCGTGGGTGGCGAACGCGGCATACGTACTTGACGCGGGCCCGATCTCCGGCTTGGACCTTACGCCATTCGCGTTTGTGGTATCGGCGCTGTTTCTCGTCCTGAGCGTCGTCCGGTATCGGTTGTCCGAGGTTGTGCCTGTTGCCCGGGAGTTTGTTCTCGAACACATAGACGATTGCATGTTTGTTCTCGATATGGATGGGAAGGTTATCGACGTAAACCATGCGGGGCTCGCGATCCTCGGCGCGGATGCGCGCTCGGTCGTGGGGTACCCCGCTAACGCGGTGTTTGCGCAAGTCCCCGCGTTAAAACGTCTCACCGTGTGTTCCGATGGCATTACCGCCCGGTTTCGACAGGCGGTTGGGGATGTCCCAGCCATGTACGCGGCCCACGTGACGTCGGTCAAGACGAATTACGGAATGCCATTGTGCCGTATCATCACTTGTTGGAACATTACCTCTGAAATCGCCGCCGCGGCGTCCTTGCGTGAAAGGGAAGCGCGCTATAAGGACCTCTTCGAAGAATCGCCGATCGCGCTCTGGCAGGAGGATTTCTCGGAGGTGCGGCAATTCGTGGAACGCTTACGCGCATCAGGTGTGACCGACATCGAGCGACACTTTGTCGGGCGCCCGGAAGCAGTGGTGGAATGCGCGCGACTGGTAAAGGTGCTCGACGTAAATCGCGCGGCCCTTGTACAGCACGGCGCTTCGGACAAGAAGGAACTGCTGGACAGTCTTCCGGCCCTCTTCACGGAGCAAACGTTACTTGTCTTCCGAGACGAAGTTGTCGCGCTGTCCGAGGGGAAGACCGTCTTTTCAGCCGAATCGGAACGCAAATCTCTTACCGGAAAAGTATTCTGGGTTGCGGTGAATGTCCGCGTGCTCCCGGGCCATGAAGATACGCTCGGCTGCGTGCTCGTATCGAACATTGATATCACAAAGCGAAAAGTCGCCGAAGACGACTTGATGCGGCTTGGCCTTCAAGTCCGCGGTTTGCGCGGCGGCAAACAAACTGAAAACTGACCTATAGTTTCGCCGGCGTCAGATTGCTTCGTACTACTGCGGTAATCGCAAGTGCATACTCTTCAGTCGAGTCAACTGGAGAAATCCGTAGTGCGACAGGCTTGCGCCGCGGCCTGTATCTTTGACGCCGGTCCAAGGAAGGCCGGGGTCGCAATAATCGCACCGGTTGAGGAAGAACGTGCCGGTTTCGATCTGTTCGCCGACGCGGATCGCGCGCTCGACGTCCGTTGTCCAAATCGACGCAGTGAGACCGTAGGCACTGTCGTTCATTAGGCGGATCGCTTCGGCGTCGTCCGCCACGGGCGCAATGCCGATGACGGGGCCAAAGCTTTCTTCCTGCATGAGGCTGCAGTTCTGCGGCGCATCGGCGACGACGGCGGGTTGTGCGAACCAGCCTCGATCGGGAAACGTGAAGTCCTTGCCGGATACGACGAGTTTCCCGCCTGACTCCACGGCGTCGTCGACTTGTCCTGCCAGGAACGCTGCCGCGGTCTTTGACGCCATAGGACCGAGAGTCGTCGTGTCCGCCTGGGGATTGCCGGGCGCAATGTATTTCTTCGTCTCTGCAATATACGCCTCAACGAAATCCTTGTAGATCGATTGGTCGACGTACACGCGCTCGATTGCACAGCATGACTGGCCCGCATTGTAGAACGCGCCGTCAACACAATTCTCGACCGCGCTCGCGAAGTCCGCGTCAGCACAGACGTAAGCGGGGTCCTTGCCGCCAAGTTCGAGTCCGAGGTTAATGAAGCGTCCGGACGCGGCCCGGACCATATCGTGACCGCCATGAGTCGATCCCGTGAACGACACGAAGTCCACGCCGGGATGTTTGACAAACGCTTCGGCGACGCCGTGTTCACAAACCACGTGCTGCACAAGATTATCCGGTGCGCCAGCCTTCTTGAATGCGTCTTCGAATGCCTGTCCGCAAAGCGGCGTCTTGCTCGAGTGTTTGAGAATCACCGCATTGCCCGCGAGCACGGACGGCACCACGACGTTTACCGCGATAAGCAACGGATAATTCCACGCAGCGATATCAAACACGACACCAAGCGGTTCGTGGCGAATGTACCGTTTGAAACCGGCAATTCCCGGCACGAACTCGTCTGCGAGCGTCTCCTGCGCGATGCCGATCATGTATTCCGCGCGCTCGACGAGCCGGTTCACTTCGCCGCGCGCCTGCTTTACGGGCTTGCCCATCTGCCGCGAAGTATTCGATGCGACCTCGTCTCTCATTCCCGTGAACGCCTCGACAAAGCGCCTGCACAGCGCAACGCGTGCGTCGATGGGTACTGCGCGCCATCCGTAGTAGGCGTGCCGCGCACGCGCGACGACGCGGTCGACTTCGTTGAGCGAGAGCAGCGGCAGGGCCAGCTCTATCTGCTCGGTGTATGGATTGATAACACGGAGTTCATTGGCGCTCATACGATTCGTCCTTCCGAAATTGGACCGCGCGACGGATCACGCTGCAATCCGTCGCGCGGGGGATTATACAAGTCAAACCATATGCAATGGGGACACGGCCCAGATTTGTCCGGCTTGGCCGATGAGGAGCCACGCACCATCCTGTTCGGCGTCGCAACGAATACCGTGCTCGTCCACGCTTTTCGGGGCGTTACTTCTGCCTTTACCCGCTCGGCCCGGCTGCCAGGCTATTCGTCCGCGGGCACGGGGGGCACGAGGCTGCGTACAAAGCCGACCGGCTTCTCGGGCTCCGGCGCGCCGTACTCGACGTTTAGCGCGGCGAGGATTGTGCCCTCGGCGAGCTTCAGATCGGTGAGCGCCTTCTCGTAGTCGATTTTCGCCTGCACTTCCTGCGCGTGCGCGTTCGCGAGGTCTTCCTGCGTGCGCAGAACTTCGAAGCTTGTCGATATGCCCAGCTTTAGTCGCTTCTCTTCCGCAGACACGTTGGTTTCCTGCAACGAGCGGGCCTGTCCGCTGCTTTCGACAATGATGCGGCTCGATGCCGCTTGCCGTATGGCATTGCGCACGTTGATGGCGATTTCGCTTTTCGTCTTGTACAGGCGGTCTTTCGCCTGACGTTTCGATTGCAGCGCCTTCATGTACTGCCCGCGCGCGGCACGGTTGGTAATCGGAATCTCGCCGTCGATCTGGAGCGAGTAGGAGTTGTCGTCGCGGCTGGAGACGCCGTCGAACACCGTGCCGGCATCGTCGCCGCGCGCGCCCTGAAACACGCTGCCGGAGACATCGAGCTTCATCTGCATGTTGTTCGCGGCGCGGTAGCGGTCAAGTTCCGCGCTGTCGATCTCGAGTTCGGCCGATTTCAGTTCCGGCCGGTTCTCGAATGCGCGGCTGACGCTGGCTTGCTCGTCGAGATCCAGTTCTTTCGCTTCGGGAGCATCGGCCGCCACGATCCGCTTGTTCGAAAACTCCTCGTTCTCCTTCAGGTCCAGCAACAGTTTTAACCGGTCTTCCGCGATGCCGACTTGGTTGCGCGCCGCGATAACGTCGCTCGTGCGTTGCGCCACGCTTGCCTTTGCCTGCACCACCTCGAGCGCCGCGCCAATACCGATATCGAGCCGGCGCTGGTTCACGTCCATAAGCCGCTGCGCATTCTCGAGCGAAGTCTCGCGGACGATTAATTGCTGTTCCGCGCCGACGAGGTCCCAATATGCCTTGACCACGTCCGACACGGTCGTCATCACCTGCGACATCAACTGGTTTTCGGCGATCTCGCGGCTGTTCTTAGCGATGCGAATGCGCGCGAGGTTTGCCTTTGGTCCCCGCCCGCGCAGTAACGGCTGGGTTATGGATAGCGTGAGTCCGCCGCTGAATTCCGACTCGTTGTTGCTGTACGTCGACTTTTCCTCAACCACCGACATCTTCACCTGGTACTGCGTGCCCCACGGAATTTTGCCTTGCAGCGTCGTCTCGTAAGTATTCGAATCCTGCTCGATGATGAATTCCTGGTCGCCAGGATTCAGGAAGTTGCGGACTGTGTTTCCCGCGCTGGATACGAGGGTTAGCGCGCCGGTGAGCAGCAGCCGGCCGAGGCCCAAGCTGTTATTGCTTTCGTCGTCACCGCGCAGATTTATCCGATTGATGGATCGCAGCACGTTTCCCAGTACGTTGCTGTTCCCGCCACCCAACAGGCTGCTGCTGCTGCCGAGACCGCCCGTGAACGAACTGATCTGCGACGATGCCTTCGACTCGACGCTACTCTTCGCGTATTTTCCCGAAAGTACCGGATCGAATTCGCCCTTGGCCTGCATGATGTCGCCGTCCACTTTCAGCGGCTCGTACGACGTAACAATGATGTCGCGATTGTTGGAGAGTGCGAGTTGCACGGCCTCCTGCATCGACATCCGCAATTCCTCGCGCGGCGGCACCGCCTTTTTTAGTTCCTCGTGCAGCTTGTCCAGATTGATGGAATTCAGGTCGATGGTGCCGGCGCCGGTGCGTACTTGGCCCGCGCGCACTTGTGTCGCAGGAGGGACGATAACGCCGTTGATGGTGTTTGGCTCGGGCGTGTCAGACTCGTCGGTCGCGGCGACGGGTGCGGCCGCTGCCTGTGCCACCCAATCGTTTACGCTCTTGACGTCGCCTGGAGTGGGCCTTGCCGATTCGGGCGATCCCTCAGCGTCTTGCCGTTCGGGGTCGATTGCCGTTGCCGGAACACCGGTCTTCACCAGTGCGGCATCGGGGGCTGGGTCGGGTTCGGGGCTCAACGCGGACTCGGGTGGTTCAACAGCGGGCAGTAGCGCCTCCGGCGGAATAGTCGAGTCCGCGGCGGCTGCCTTCGCAACGGGTTCCTTGGGTTCGTTTGGACCCGGCTCGGGCGATGCCTCGACGGTGGTATCCGCCTTCGCCTCGCCCGTCTTCGCCCAATCGCCGATAGATATCTTGCCAGGCTCGCCGAGCACGGGAATTGCCGCGCAGACAAAAGCGGCCGGCAAGAACAGCGCGCCAATGATTCGGCGCATGTCGTGCATACATCTCCTCCCAGCATCCCGCGCATTTCCGACAGTGCCGTGGTCAGCGGCGTACGCCGATGCGGGTCAACCAACCGCTATTCGAAGCGCAAACAAGCGCGTCAAATACAATATCTTGTGCAAGGCCCCCATAACTGTTGGCCTTACGGATGAGTCTACGCTACCCGTTGTGGCCAGTCAAGAGGACTGGTCAGGCTTCCGGTACGCCCTCGCCACTTCTATCTGCAATTCGGCTTCAATGGCCCCCCAGTTCGGGTGCAGGGGGCTGTTGCGCCCGGCGGCATATGCTGCGGCGATCTCGGGGACCCGCGATTCAAATTCGAGTAATGACTTGCGAAGGGGAACAGAACCGGCGGTCAATGCTGCTTCGCCCATGACTTGGGAACCGGTCAGCCAATCCAAGAAAGCGGCAATCGACTCCTCGCTCGCTCCTGACCCGCGCGAAAACACCACTACTGCGTCGTTTGACCGGCGCGAAATGGGGCCGGTTTCGCCGGGAACCGGAGCGATTCCGAAATCGACATCCGACGCGGCGGCGGCGGGAAGGTTTCTACTCGACGCGATGGTCATCGCCAGCTCGCCCGCGGTCCATTCACGAAAGGCCCGTGCTTCGGACACTAGCGAACCTCTGGTTACCTCAATCGAAAATTCCAGTGCGCGCTGCGCCTCGGGACAATGCAGCGCGCCGACCCCGTTTTTCAGCACGTCGCCATCCGCAGACCACAGCGCTTCCAGGAAAGGAAACGCGCCCATGCCGCGCGGCGGCGGCGGACTGGGCGTTGCCCGGTGCGCGTTCAGGTATGCGGCCAGAAACGCCCAATTCTTTGGCGGCTCCGCGCCCACCGATCGCCTGTTGAAATACAAGAGCGAACAGAATCCGTCCGCGGGCAGAGCAATGAGATGCCCATCGTAGGTGTAATCGGCGAGAACTTCCGGGCGGAGATCGTCAACCAGCGAACGCGGCAGTACGCTGTCGAGCGGACGTATGCGGCCCGCGTTGTATAGCCGCGCAACCAAGTCGCGCTTGACCATACCCACGTCCGGGAGATCGTCCGCTGCGAACGATGCCATCCATTTCTGAACGGCGACGGGCCATTCACCCATAAATTGCGGCTGCACGGTAGTGCCCGCAATGGCGAGGGGCGCGCCGTCGAAGTGTTCTGCAATCAGCGGGTGTGCGTAATACCAGAATCGAAGCGGCGAGTCGCTGTGCAATGGAAGGGGAGGCCGCGGCGGCGGCGGCTGTTGCACCGCACGCTCCGACTCGACGAGTTTGTTAATGCGGTCGTTTGCGGCGAGTAACGTGTCGCGCGGATCGCCAGTGGCGTTTTCTGCGGTGCATCCGCACACCAGCGCTGCGATGAGTACCTGCGCGAAGAAAGCGATTGACCGGAGGCTGGCATCCATATTCATTTGTGCTGCGCGCAATTCTATACGAAACTCGGCGCCGCCGTCGAAGGCCACGCGCCCGGTGAATCCGTGCGCCGGCTCGAAGGCGCGTTCGGTTCATCCCGTACGTACTGCGGTTCGCACGAGCGAGTAAGGGGGGTCGATTGGCACGCCCTCAATTTGACTGGGTGCCGTCCCATTTTTATAATTTGCGGATCGGTGCCACGCGGTCTGTGCGCCGTTTTGCGGACCGCACCATCGACCTTCGAACGGCCATGAACAAACGCGACGGAAAACGAACGGTCCGCACTATCAATTCTCGCCGGGTGGACCGTGGGCGGCGTTCGTCGCAGCTCCTCGCCACCCATTTCTTCGTGCAGCCGCGGAAAGTACGCCATGGCGCAATTCTATAACGAACCCTCGCGCACGTTCAGCGAATACCTGCTGATTCCAAGCCTGACGACGAAAGATTGCGTGCCGCAGAATGTCGATCTGAGCGCGCCGCTGGTCAAGGGGCGTGGGGGCGATCAGGTCATACGGCTGAATATTCCGTTCACGTCGTCGATCATGCAGGCGGTGTCCGACGCGACCATGGCGATTGCGCTCGCGCGCAGCGGCGGCATGTCCTTTATCTTCTGTTCGCAGGCCATCGAGTCGCAGGCGGAGATGGTGCGCAAGGTCAAAAAGTTTAAGGCCGGGTTTGTAACCAGCGACACCAACCTGCGGCCGGACCAAACGTTGGGGGACGTCGTCGAGGCGACGCGGCGCGTCGGCCACTCGACGATCCCGATTACGGACGACGGCACGGCAAACGGCAAGTTGCTCGGCATTCTGACGAGCCGCGATTATCGTGTCCACAAGGCGGGGCTTGACGCGCCAATCAGCCGCTTTATGACGCCATTCTCGAAACTCGTATACGCAATGGAGGGTATTTCGCTCAGCGAAGCGAATGAGTTGATCTGGGAAAAGAAACTCAACTGCTTGCCGATTATCAACGACGATCAGCAACTCCGCTATCTCGTATTTCGCAAGGACTACGACGAACACAAGGAAAATCCGAACGAACTCGTGGACGCGGCCAAGCGCCTCGTCGTCGGCGCGGGGATCAACACGCGCGATTACAGGGACCGCGTGCCGGCGCTGGTCGATGCGGGCGCGGATGTGCTCTGCGTCGATTCCTCCGACGGTTACTCCGAGTGGCAAGGCGAATGCATCCGCTGGATAAAATCGACGTTTGGCGAAGACGTTAAGGTTGGCGGCGGCAACGTCGTCGAAGAGGACGGATTCCGCTACCTCGTCGATGCGGGCGCGGACTTTGTAAAAGTGGGCGTCGGCCCGGCGTCCATATGCATCACCCGCGAACAGAAAGGAATTGGCCGCGGCCAGGCGACGTCGTTGATCGAAGTAGCCAAGGCGCGCGACCAGTATCTTGAGGAAACGGGTGTCTACGTGCCGCTCTGCTCCGATGGCGGGCTGGTGATGGATTACCACATCGTGCTCGCGCTGGCGATGGGCGCGGACTTTGTAATGCAGGGCCGTTACTTCGCGCGGTTCGACGAGAGTCCCGGCCGCAAGCTGTTGATACGCGGCAACTATATGAAAGAGTACTGGGGCGAAGGCTCCGAGCGCGCGCGCAACTGGCAGCGCTATTCGGAAGGCGGCGCCACGGGACTCACTTTTGAGGAGGGCGTCGACGCGTACGTGCCGTATGCCGGACGCTTGAAGGACAATCTCGCAGTAACGCTTGCGAAGATTAAATCGACCATGTGCAACTGCGGCTGCACCGGCATCAAGCAACTGCACGAGACCGCGCGCCTTACCCTCGTATCCGCCACCAGCATCCGCGAAGGCGGCGCGCACGACGTCATGCTGAAGGAAAGCGACGTCATGACCTCGGAGAAATAGCGCGGCGCGCACGGTATGCAGTCACACGAACGCCCCATCATCGTTCTCGACTTCGGCGCGCAGTACAGCAAGCTGATCGCGCGGCGCGTGCGCGAGGCGAATGTATTTAGCCTTATCGCGCCATTCAACATATCGATCGAGAAGCTGAAGGCGCACAATCCCGCGGGGATTATCTTCAGCGGCGGGCCTTCGAGCGTGCATGCCGAAGGATCGCCCAAGCCGGACCCGCGCATTTTCGAGCTTGGCGTTCCGATTCTTGGAATATGTTACGGCGTACAACTCTTTGCCGACATGCTCGGAGGGAAAGTCGAGCGCGCGGCCAAGCGTGAATACGGCATCGCGCACCTCGATCACAACGACAACACGGGCTTCCTCGATGGCGTGGACGCGAAGACCCAGGTGTGGATGAGCCACGGCGATTCGATCACGAAGCTGCCGCAAGGCTTCACGACCATCGGCACCACGGAGAATTGTCCTTTTGCCGCGGTAGTAGACGCGTCGCGAAAATTCTATGGCGTGCAGTTCCATCCAGAAGTCGTCCATACGCCGCAGGGCACATGCGTGCTCGCGAACTTTGTGCATCGCATCTGTGGCGAAGACTCGAGTTGGACGATGGAGTCGTACGTCGACTCCGCGATTGCCGCCGTACAAAAACAGGTCGGCAACGGGCGCGTGGTGTGCGGATTGAGCGGCGGCGTCGACTCGAGCGTGGCCGCGGTGCTCATCCATCGCGCGATCGGCGACCGGCTCGCGTGCGTGTTCGTGAACAACGGCCTGCTGCGCAAGGGTGAAGCCGACCTCGTGCAGCAAGTCTTTCGGGACAACTTTCACATTGACTTGCACTACGTCGATGCCGAGAAGCGTTTCCTCGATGCGCTCGCGGGCGTGTGCGATCCGGAAGAAAAGCGCAAGATTATCGGCCGGTTGTTCATCGAAGTGTTCGAGGAAGAAGCGAAGCGCCTAGGCAAGGTCGACTTCCTCGCGCAAGGTACGTTGTATCCCGACGTCATCGAGAGCGTATCGGCCACGGGCGGTCCGTCCGTCACCATCAAGAGCCATCACAATGTCGGCGGTCTGCCCGAACTGATGAATCTCCAGTTGGTCGAGCCGTTGCGCGAATTGTTCAAAGACGAAGTCCGGCAACTCGGCAAAGAATTGGGATTGCCGGATGAAATCGTGTGGCGGCACCCGTTCCCGGGTCCGGGTCTCGGCGTGCGCTGCATCGGCGCGGTGACGAAGGAACGGCTCGATACGTTGCGCGAAGCCGACGCTATCTTCATTGACGAAATCCGCAGGGCCGGTCTCTATGGCGACATTTGGCAGGCGCTGGTGTGTCTCCTTCCCGTGCGCAGTGTTGGCGTGCAGGGCGACGAGCGCACCTACGAAGAAGTCTGCTCACTGCGCGCCGTCACCTCCGAGGACGCTATGACCGCGGACTGGTTCCGCTTCCCGCCCGACGTGCTCCAGCGCGTCGCCAACCGCATCTGCAACGAAGTCAAACACATCAACCGCGTCCTCTACGACGTCACCAGCAAACCGCCCGGCACGATCGAGTGGGAGTAGCGGGCGCGTCGCGGTTTCTTCGGAAAAGTGCTAGAATCGCCAATGTAGAGACGGCCAGCCAAATGTGTGACTATCCAATCACGATCTTTCCGAGCGTAGAAGATGAGGGCTGGATTGCTGAGATTCCCGACCTTCCTGGTTGTTCAGCATTCGGTGAATCGCCCGAGGAAGCACTGAGAGAAGTTCTCGCTGCGAAAAGACTGTGGATTGAAACCAAAGATGCTGACAGGGCGATGGGCGATGCTGAATCGCCATCGGAACGACGTCTGCCCCCCGCGCTTCCTACCGACGAACAGATTGCGGACGCTTTGAGACGCGCCCATCGCACGATGCTTATCGAGCACAAGCGTGCTGGAGTTCCCGTCGTTGTATGGGAAGATGGAAAGATTGTGCATATTCCACCCGAAGAGATTGTAATACCGGAACTGTCCAGCCGAGACGAGGATTCTTAGCGTTAGTATTTCAGGCGGGGAGTCAGCTACGTGGACGTGCGAGCAGTACCTCCTATCTTGGTTATCATCCTAATTCTCTCCCTCGGCGCGGCGATAATTCTTTCGCTTCGCTTCCGGCGCGCGCGATACTTGCGGATTGCTGCGTTGTTGGTATTTGCAGTCGTTCTAGCGGCACTTGCGTCTTTTCCGTGGGCTTGCGTTCGACATACCGAATATCGTGCAGAAGTGTTCGTAACGCAGGCGCTTCTGGCAATCGCAGAAGACCGTCCAGTCGTATGGTCCCGGGACGCTCCAGAAATATGCAGGCGGTGGGTTGCCCAAGACCAGAAAGGTCAGTATGGCAAACCAGAATCCACAAGAGTCTTGGTGGACATGGTACTCGCGTACGACATACTTGTCGTACTCGATGATGGCGCGCGATTTATCGTGCGGGCAGATTCAGATACCGACGGCCTACCGGGGGCGCTCTTGCATGTCATCTGGCCGAGATACAAGGTCGGGGCGGTCTGGCCTCCGGAAACAACGCACCTTCCCAACGGCCATCCGACGATTCCCGGCGTTTAGACGTGACGCTTGCGCACGCACACATATCCAATTCAGCGCATTACAGACAATTGAGGTGTAGCTATGTCATCTTGCAGGAGCCTAATCTTTGCGTTAACTCTTGTAAACGTCCCGTCAATTGCCCAGCCGATCATCGACATCGCCGCGAACAAGCAACTCTTCATCGACACCCGTTTCGTCGCGAAGAGCGAGAACATTGAACTGCGCATGAACCCCGCGCAGAAGATGGGGCGCATTCAGGACGAGAACGGCAACGTTTTTCGCGACCACGTGAGCCGGGTGATCGACGACAACGGCGCGATCAAGCTGTACATCGGCGCGGAGAGCGCGCTGACGGTCCTCGAAAGCACGGACGGCATGCGATTCAAGCGCGCGGGAACGATTCCCTCCGGCATTCTCGGCACCGTGTTCAAGGACGATCACGACCCCGACCCCGCGCGGCGGTACAAATTGTTCGGGGTTCAAACCAAGTCACCGGCCCAATTCGATCCGGATACGGAGGGCGTATACGCAAGCTATTCCGCCGACGGGTTGAATTTCACGAAAGCCGGGCGCGTGTTGCCGTTCTTTTCAGACAACCCACAGGTAGTCTGGTGGGACCCGCGCATCAATAAGTACGTTATCTACCTGCGCGCGTTCGAGCGGGACTCGGAAAACTAGCGCCGTATCGCGCGCATAGAGACGGACGACGTGTTGAAGCCGTGGCCGTACACGAAGACGGCGGAAGACAACATGTTTTTTCGCCCGGCAAACACGAACGTCGTACTGCAGGCCGACGCCGAGGACAATCCCTTCTCGGACATTTATTACAACGCGGCGACGCTGTACTCGGAAGCCATGGATGTCTACCTCATGTTCACGGCGCAATTCCGCCACTTTTATCCCGCGAGCCAGCCGTTCATTCGTCCGCGCCAACCGAATACCTGGGAAGACTTCGGGCTGCTCGAAATCCAACTTGCGGTCAGCCGCGACGGCATCACGTGGACGCGTCCCAGCCGCGAGCCGTATTTTCCGATGGGACTCGCCGACGAGTGGGACCGCTGGCTGAACGTGATGTGTCCGGGTTACGTGAAGCGCGGCAACTACCTCTACCAGTACTACATGTCCAGCGGCCGCACCCACGATTCCGTCGTGCTGCGCCCGGAATACGATTACGTCACCGACCTCGGCGGCATCGGACTGCTGAAGCAGCGCGTCGACGGCTTCGTCTCCGCCGACGCCGACCACAAGGGCGGCTGGCTCGAAACGCCGTTGCTCACGTTTTCGGGAAACCGCCTGCGGCTCAATATCGACTCGGGAGCGATGGGCGCCGCGTTTGTTGAACTGCGTGACGCGGAGGGAAACGCGATACCCGGATACTCACTGGCCGACTGCGAAGAAATCGGCGGAAACTTCATCGATCAGACGGTATACTGGAAAGGCAATCCGGATGTGTCAGCGCTCGCCGGAAAACCTGTTAGAATCTTCTTCAAAATGATTCGGACGAAACTCTATTCGTTCGTGTTCGCTGATGAATAGCGTGTTCGTTAGTCGCATGACCCAACGATGTGGACCTCTGCAGTACTCGGACGACGATCGGCGAGTTTCGCGCGGTCGTTTGCGTCCCTTTCGTCGTTTAGGTCCTTCAAATAACAGGTGACTGTCCCTAGTTAAGGAGATAGCGCGTGGACCGGCGAGCGTTTCTTCAGACAGCCGCGGTGGCGGCGGCGTTGCAGGGTGTCCGGGCGAAGGCTGAAACAGCGCAAGACAAGTTGGCCATCTCGCTCGATTCGATCGCCGATGACACGATTCGCACCGGCGTGAAGATGGCCATCGACAAGACGCTCGTTCCCGCGGCGGCGGAACGCGCGTATCCCGGCCATTTCAGCGTCACCGCCGACGGACGCGTGTACGGCGCGGAGAACACGTGGCCGGGCCTCGATAGCTGGGAGTTGGCCGGCGCGTACTTGCTCCTCGGCAAGCGGCGCATGGTGCTGGACTACTTCGATTTTGTGCGCGCGTCGCAGCGTAGGGACGGCAACGTTCCCTTCGCGATTTTCCCCGCCGAAACGCCTCCGCCGGGGCTTACGACGCACCTTCAGGGCATGCGCTACCCGGAAGACGTATACGCCTACACGCCGCCGGAACGCGATGGGCAACCCGCGCACAGCAATCGGTCCGCGCGCAAATGGATCGGCCTGTTCAGCCACTGGCAACCGAAAGTGAATCCGCTCGGCCTGCTCGGCACGCTGAGCTACATCCTTACCGCGGACGAAATCTACGCGGACGAACCGTCAAATGAATGGCTCGCCGATCGCATCGATTCGATCGACAACGCAGGCCGCTACGTCCTCGCACGCCGCGGAGAGAACGGCCTGTTCGGTGGCGCGGGTTTCTACCTCGAACTGCCGCCGCGCAACCAGTGGGATGGCGTAACACAATGCTACGCGGTGAAATCGTTCCGCATTCTTTCAAAACTTCACGCCGCCCTGGGCAATGCCGACAAGGAACGCGAATGGCGCGACCTCGCGGACCGGCATGCGGAAACGTTTCGCTCCGTATTCTGGAAGGACGATCACTTCGCGGAATACGTCCATCCCGATCACGGCCTTGTCGATTTGCACGGCCTGACCGACGTGAACTGGGCGGCCATCGCGTGCGACGTTGCTACCGGCGAACAGAAAAAGGCCGTGTGGCCATTGCTCATGGCGGAGAAGGAATTCTGGCACGGCGACATGCCAACGCAACTCGTAACGAAACCGTATTCGTACCGCGATTGGGAACTGCCCGAACCGCTGACCTTTCACAACGGCGCGGGGGACTTTAAGGACGTGGCCGCGATGGGCCGCGTATGGTATCTCGAAGCCATGGCGTGCAAAGCGATGGGCGAAACGAAACGCATCGTGGAAGGCGTCCGAAAAGTCTGCGAACGGGGCAAACAGGACGACTGGTGGTGGTACGAGCGCTACTTCCCCGTGCCCGACTGGAAGGTAGCCACCATCGGCCCCGCGGGTTACTGCGAATACGCGGCCATTTTGGTGCGGGTCGTGCTGGGAAACATGGCGGTGTTCACAGCCCCGTAATGACTGTGCACTCGCCAGCGCTTAATGCTGGTGCCGGCCTCCGCCGACGGTAAGCGACCAAAGCCAGATGCACAGCCCGCCGGCGACCACGGCTGCAACTGCACTCGGCCACAGGGGCAAAGCGTGACTCGCGACAATCACGCTTGTCCCCGAAATAAACCGTATGAATTGCGCAAGGCAGACCAGACCGAATATCACCGCCGCCACGCGCAACCCAATGACTTGAGTACTCATAGCTTCGTCCTCCACGCCATCGGACTGCCGGCTTCCAAACCGGCAACGCTATTCACACTGAATTATATCAGGAAGGAGGGGGTGTCGGCGGGCCTGACAAACGAGTGAGCAGCTTGACGGAAGCGAACGGGGTCGGAGACGTCGGGTTTCCACCATGAAAAGAGGTGGCCACCGTCGGGGTGGGTCGACGGTGGCGTGGGTGGGTTAAGGTGCGGGTGGTGCGGGTTGTATCAACTGCGGCTTGCGCCGCATTGGTAGGCTTCCTTTATGCCGGGACGATGACCCAGGCCGTCGTGTAGATGACCATGCCGAGGATTACGAACTGCGGCACAACGACACGATAGGCCACTTTAAGTCCACGAAACTTGGTCAAGTACCACTTGGCAATCACTGACTTCGTCTTCAACTCACCGAGCATTGGTCTTGGCTCCTTCCTACTCTCTTCCCCGAGAGTCACTGCCGCGCCGTTTCCCTTCACCGCATCAACCGGCGCGGTAATTTCCTGTAGAGCAATGGGTGTGCCAAGAATATTGAATCGCATATAACATATTTATTTGCAATGTGTTACAGCGAACTTAGCCTATGCTTGAGCTGAGAACAAAATTGTACTAATGGACGAATTTGTCAATAGATTACTACGTTCCCGTACAACTTTGTACATGTGGGTCAATCACAACGCCGATCAACCGGATGCTTCGAGCGGGGAGGTTGGTTGCGGCTAACGGCGCCGGTGGATAAACGTGGTAATGGCGTTGGCGACTGCTTCCGGGTCTTCAACCAGGAGATAGTGCGACGCATTGGCGACCCAAACGAGTTCAATGTTCGAGCGATCGGGAATTTGGAGAGCGTCCAGCGTCGGCCGCGGCGCGCTACGATCTCCCCAGATTTCCAGAACTGGCAGGGGCGTCGTGTCCAGGATCGCGCGCCCATTCCAGCGGCGCCAGATCGCTCCGAAGGCCTTGATTTGTTCCTCGGTCAAGTTACGTTGCACACGCTCGCGGTCCGCCGCGATTAGTGCTTTCTTCGCCGCGCTTGACGGCTCGATAGGACTCGTGCCGAACGCGTTCTTCACGACGGTGTGGTGCGTCCAGCCTTCTATGCTGATCACGCCGTCGAGTTCGTTGGGATTGCGTCCAGCGATTTCGATGGCAACCATTCCGCCGATGCTGTGCCCGCCGACGAAGTAATGGGGAAGCCTCAGCGCATCGGTCACGCGCCGTACGTCGTCGGCGAACGACTCGATAGATCCATCGAGCGTAGGCGGCTGACTGCGTCCGTGCCCACGCAATTCGACAATGACGATTTGGAATTCCTCCGGCAGCCGTTCGACTACGCGGTCGTAAACGCGCCAATCGCCCCAACTGCCGGGGATCAACACGATGCACGGGCCCCTTCCTTCCCGCACGTAATAGGCTATCCTCGCACCATCCTGTGTACGGACCTCACCGGGCACGAAGTCCTTCGTGCTCGAAGCCCGGCTTCCATCCGAATTGGTCGCGCACGCCGAAACCAGCAGCACAAGCATCATATTTAGCGCGTGGAAACGCATATCACATCACTTGCCTTGGTCCCGGTCATTCGCCCTTCAGGTAGCCGATTAGGTCGCGAAGCTGCTGTTTCGTCATACCCTTTTCCAGTTCCTCGGGCATGAGGGACTTGCTCGCCGTCTTGATGCTCGAGATGTCCGCGCGCGCGATGGTCTTTTCGATTCCCTGCGGACACTTCAGCGTGATGCTCGATTCGTCCTGCGCTTTGATGATGCCGGAATAGGTTTCCAGATCCGCGGTTTCGATCGTGTAATTCTCGAATCCCTGCTCCAATATCCAGTTCGGCATCAGGATGTGCATCAGGATCGCTTCGTTTGGCTGGCTGCGTATACTCGTCAAGTCCGGCCCGACGGCAAAACCCGTGCCGTTGAATACGTGACACTGCGCGCAGAGGTCCTTGTACACCTGCGCGCCGGACGAGGATTTCGGCGCGAGTTCCAGACTGTCTTTGTATTCTTCGTACACCTTCTTGCGGTCGACAGACTTCACTTCAGCGAACAACGCACGCGCTTTTGTCCTAATCGCCTCGTCGCGGTGTTCTTGTAGATTTCCGCGTGTTCCCGGGTCGATGATCCACGCGGGAATTGCGCCGCGTTCGATTCCATCGAGCAACGCGAGCGTCCGTTGAGGCGTCGCAAGCAGCGCACTTGCCGCCGCGCTGCGGACTGGCGCGGTGAAGCCGCCCCACGCGTCCGACGCGAGGAATTGCGCGACGCGATCGTCGTGCATGCGCGCGAGCGCCTGTACCGCCGCAAGTTGGACTTCCGGTGGCGCAATGGGGCCGACGAGTTCTCCGAGCAGGGCGCCCGACGCTTCAAAGTTGGTGTAGCCGAGCAGCGCCACGGCATGCACACGCACCTCTTCCTTCACCGTTGCGTCACCGGCGAGTTTCTTGGCGTTCTCGATTGCGCCGGCGATTCGATGCGTCAACGCGGCGTTGCCGCCCGCGCACGTGTTGATGCGTTCCAGAGCGGAAAGACTTGCGTCAAACGCATTGTTTTTCAGCGAGCCCTGTAATGCGCCGCGCAATGCCGCGACCTGCCATGGCTTAGCTTGCTCATCGTTGGAGTACACAGTTTCTAGGAATGCGCGTGTTGCGTCGAGCGATTGCGCCGCAGCGAGCGTTTGCGCGAGGGACTCAGCAAATGCGGGCAACGAAGCGGAGTTCTTGTCGACGTGTTTCATACATTCCGTCGCGAATGTGCCAAAGTCATACGCGGCGCTACTGAAGGCCGCGGCGGTGTTCCATTCATCATCGATGGCGCGCGCGGCGAATTCCGCGAGCGCCACTGTCCCCCGCGGGTCTTGCGCGTCGCCCAGCGCCAGCGCTGCAACGAAGCGCACGCGCGCATCCGGGTCGTGAATGAGCGGCAGGGCGAGGTCGGCCAATTTTGCGCGGTCATTCACGCTCGTTCGTGCGACGCGGAGTGCATGTTCGCGAACCCAAGGGAAGGGGCTCCGTACATTCGCAAACAGACTTTCGCCGGGTTTCCCCAAACTCTGTTCAAGGTACAACGTCTTGATCAATCGCGCTGGCCCGGGGCGCGCGTCCGTGAACGCCAGCGGCGAAAGGTCTCCTTTTTCCAGGAGTAAGCGTTGCGCAGTATCCGAAACCCACCCGTTGCCGGAGTCGAGTTGATGGACGAACCTGGTTTCGTCCACCGTTTGACTATCTCGCTTCACATCCTTGCCAATGATGCGATAGATGCGGCCGCAGTCTTTTCCACCTTCGAAATCCGCAAAACCGCGAATTTCCTCCGGCAGATAAACGGGATGTTCGATCGTCGCGCGGTACATGTCGCACATGTACAGCGCGCCATCGGGACCGTTCGCGAGAAACACAGGTCGGCACCAATTGTCGGGCGTGGCGAGAAAGTCCTTGTTCTCCTCGCCGCGCTTCGCGATGAATGTCGCGCCGTGCGGTTCCAGGATGTCGCGGTGAATCAGGGCGGCGGTCGGGTCGCACACGAACGCGTTGCCGAGATAGGCGGGCATCGCGTCGCCGCGGTATATGACGATGCCGCAGGCCGCGGTGAACGTGCCGGCATGCGCGTAGGCCGTTGTGCGCGCCTCGTTCAACGCGAAGATGCGGCCCGCTTCGCCGTGATCGGGAATCTGCGCGACCGTTTGCGACAGGTTCGCGTGGGGATTGCGCGCCAGATCGCCGGGTTGCAGCACGATGTGCTCGATGTGTTTGCGGTTACTGCACACGTACTTGTTCCCAAGATCGTCGAAGGCTTGGCCGAATTGTGCTTGCCCGGCAGTCGTTTCGAAGACGCCGGTTAGCGGGTTGTAGCGGCCGTCCAGAGAACCCATTTTGACTGGAGGCAATTCGGGTTTGGACGGATTGGCAATCTCGCCGCCGCTCAGGCCGTTGGTGAGATAAATCCAGTTATCGATGCCGAGCATCGGATGGCTCACGCGCAGTTGCGTCGAACCGCCAGGCGCGAAACCCGTGAGCAACACCTCCCGTGTGTCCGCCCGCCCGTCGCCATCCACGTCCTTGAGATAGAGCAGGTCGGGCGCGCACGTAACGATGATGCCGCCTTTCCACGGCATCACGCCGTTGGGAAAATCGAAACCGTCGGCAAAAACCGTCCGCTTCTCGTAATAGCCGTCGCCGTCGGGGTCCTCGAGCATCGCGATGACGCCCTTGCCCGAATCGTCGGTGGGATAACCCCGATTTTCGACTACAAACATGCGTCCGCGCTCGTCAAAGCAAAGCGCCACGGGATCGATCACGTCCGGCTCCGCCGCGACCAGTTCGACGCGCACGTCGTCCGGCACGCGAAACATGCCAAGCGCGTCGCGCGCGGGAATGGGCGCGGTCTGGTCGGCAACAGCCGTCGCCGCGCAAATCAAGCACGTGAAAACCTGGAACCTTGCCTGCACCGTCATTGCAGCCCTTTCATTCGTTTCCGCGAGGGTAGGGACATTGCGGGCAGAATCCCTGATGCACGGCACGATTTCAAATCGGAACGGCACTGGGCAAAGACGTTGCGAGGAAGCCATACCTACTACTATGCCCAGGGTGTTGCACTCGAGCGCGGGCGCGTGGGTCGACATGAGCTGTGCCGGGTTTGCGAGACGAGGGTGGTTTGGTTGACAGAATGGGACGGAGCGCGAATAAAGGTGTGATGTGTGAAGGTGCGAATGGGTGAAGGAGGCGGACTGCCGCGCCGCGGGCCGCGGAACGCTCGGCCACCAACCACTCGGTGCGGCGTAGCCACCACCAGATTACGGCGGGATTCGGGTACCGGGTTCCGGAGGGAACGGGAGTTGGGTCTATCGGGTCTGCCGGGTCTATCGGATACTTGGTTTCGCACGGTTTTCTCGGCGCGGCGGTTCGAGATACGGGCACGGATTCACGTGATCGAATGTGAGTCGTGCAGTTCGCGCGGACAGTTCGGACGGCATGGCGGCATTTTGCAGCTCGACGAAATCCTGTAACGCCTTAACGACCGTCCAAGAAAGAAACACAACAATCGAACTCCCCGAGAAGTCTACAGGGAAGCATGCCGTGCACTTGGTAGTTGAATCCGCATGCGAAACGACCCATATTTAAGTGACAATATAGCAAGTTAAATTATAAAACTAATAATAAGATAATATATGTAAAGTAGACAAACTATTAGTCCGATTCACGTATGGAATGGCCGTGAAGACGCTTGTGAAAAGTGGAGCTTGGCAACGATGGGCGAGGCGGTGCCTGGTCGTGAGGAGAAATGTCGGCCCAAAGAACTGCCCAACTCACAGCAGATGGTCTGAAGAGGTTGTGTTGACCGATGGTTCGGGCGAGCTTACAATCGCGCGCGCTGGGTGCGTGGTCAATCCTTGGGCTGTTTTGTGTGACAACTGTGGCGCGTACATTTTGTTCCTGCCGCAATCCCGTAGCGAACCTGTGCGATACATGACGTGTGCATGTGCCGTAGCCGCCGCTATCGCGGTGGGCGCGACGCAGGCTTGGGCCGACGCCGCGTTCGCAATTGATAGTGTTTCGCGGATCGTGGGCCATGGTGTGAAAGACACGGAAGGAAAAGCCAAACAGACGGCGCGGAAGGACTGTGCGCAGAACGGCGGGAACCCAGCGTACACCCCGTGTTAGTTTTCCGGCACCGTTCCCGGTCACGGCGCTGCCGCGCGGGGAGATGAGGTGCAACTCGGCGGCGTCTTGGGTTACAAGGCCGAGGGGAGGGCCAAACGGAAAGCAATTCAATTCTGCGAAGAAGACGTTGGCGAGATCGATTGCCAGGTGGTCGATGTGTTGCGCGGTTCGGCGAAACGGGGCCAGAAACGTAAGGGCCGCCCTCTCACGTATTCGGTTTGGGCGGCGGAATAACTCGAAACAGAATTTGGAGGTGTCATGACGCACAAGGGGTTCCGGCTGTTATCGATACGACGCGCGTGCGGCTATTGGCGGCGCTTTGCCGCCATTGTCATTGCATGTTGTTTCGCCGATGCGCAGGTATGGGCAGCGAGTGCGTGGGCGTATGAAAGCGGAACGGGAATTGTCGGCAAAGGCGTGGCATCGACGGTCAACAAAGCGAAACAGAAAGCGCGGACAGATTGCGAGAACAACGGCGCGAACCCAAGTCTCGTTAACGATCTCAGTTCTACCTTCACACCCGGTTACGGCGCGGTGTACATATCGGATAACGGCGCGGGCGGACTGAAAATTGGCGCCTCGCTGGGCTACAACAAGAAGAAGAAGGCGAAGAAACGGGCCAAAGAGTTCTGCCAGATCAGCGGCGGCACGAACTGCCAACTTATCGACACGGTGCACGATCCTGGAAAGAATGGCGTAAAGCGAGGCAACAAGCGGCGTACCGGGAGAGCGGTTTCGCTGGGCGAATAAGCAGGTCGCGCTACGACATTTTGCCGATGTGCGTACCGTCAGTTGCCCTTCGAGCACGCTATGTTACTTACCGTGCGCTCGAAATGTGCGTGTAGGTTGGTTACTCCTTTAACGTGCGAACGAGCCCAGCGGGCCGACGGAATTAATTGCAGAGCAACCGATGTTGCCCGGCGCATACCCTGGCCGGATGGAACGTGGACGGCACGGTTTCTCGCGACAACCGCGCTGACCAGCGCGACCGGATTTCTTTTCCCGGTCGATCGGCTCTTGCGCTCGCACTCCGTTGGCGCGATATCGCTCGGCATCCTCGCCGTCGCGCCGCGTCAGGTCGGCCCGCGTGCAGCGCGGTACGAATGCTGCTAATATGCGCGCATGGGTGAAATCTGGTTCGAGATTGTAATTGTATTTCTGCTTTTGCTGATTAACGGGGTTTTCGCGATGACGGAGATCGCCGTGGTGTCGGCGCGGAAAGCGCGGCTGAGGCAGATGGCCGACCAGGGGAGTTCCGGCTCGAAGGTGGCGCTGGAGTTGTCCGAATCGCCGAGCCAGTTTCTCGCGACCGTTCAGGTGGGCATCACACTTGTCGGCATTTTTGCGGGCGCGTTCGGCGGTGCTACGATTGCCGAAATCATTGACGACTGGTTGCAGTCGATACCCGTGCTTGCGCCGTATGGAGAGTCGATCGGATTGGGCATTGTGGTGATTTGCATCACCTACTTCTCGCTCGTGATCGGTGAGCTTGTGCCCAAGCGCATCGCACTCGGCAACCCCGAGGGCATTGCATCGCGCGTTGCGGTGCCAATGAAACTGCTCTCGAAGATCGCTTCGCCCGGAGTAAGATTACTTAGCGCGTCGACGGACGCGCTGTTGTACGTGCTCCCCTTCAAGCCGAGCGCGGAGACGGCGGTTACGGAAGAGGAAATTCGACTGCTCATGCAGGAGGGACTTCGCTCCGGCGCCTTCAACGAAGTCGAAAGCGAGATAGTACACAGCGCCCTCGAGCTCGATCAGTTGACGGTCGAAGACATCATGACGCCGCGCATCAAGATCACGTGGCTGGACAAGAACGAGCCCCACGAAGCGGTCTGGCACAAAATCGCCGTCAGCGGCCACACCTTTTTCCCTGTGTACGAAGGCACGCGCGACAATATTGTGGGGATTGTGTCGATCAAGGCGCTCTACGCAAACCTTGCGGCGGGCCTGCCCGCGCGCATTCCGGACCTGATGACCGATCCGTTGGTCGTGCCGGCGACGCAGCCTGTCATGCAACTCCTCGATACGTTTCGCCGAACAGGAAAACACATCGCGCTAGTCGTTGACGAGTTCGGCGGCATCGACGGCCTTGTCGCTTTGAACGACGTGATGGAGGCGATACTCGGCGATTTTCCGTCGCGCGAGGAGCGCCTTCGACCGGACTGCAAACAGCGAGCGGACGGCACGTGGTTGGTAGACGGGCTCGTGTCGATCGACCGTTTGCAGGAAATCCTTCCCGGCCTCGTGGTGTCGGACGAAGACGCGGAGGACGTGCAGACGCTTGCGGGTCTGGTCATGAAACGTCTTGGCCGAATTCCGAACGAGGGCGAACAGTTTCGCTACCAGGATTTCCAGTTCGAGGTAATTGACATGGATCGCCACAGGGTGGACAAGCTGTTGATCGGGCGCGCGCCGCAGCAGGAAGAGCCGGAAGAGTAGGCCGGGCGTCAACGTTCGATGCGAATCTCAATGCTTTTGAAGGCGGGCGTTTTCGATGCGGGATCGATATCGCGCGGGACGAGTACGTTCGCTTCCGGGTAGTACATCGCCGCGTTTCCGGCGCGGATGTCGAACGCGCGGACAACGACGTTCTGCAACGCGCCGCACGACGAACGCACCGTAACCGTGTCGTTCTCTTTCACGCCGAGGGATTCGATGTCGCCCTTGTTGAGTAGGATGACATCTCGGCGTTCCTGTCCGCGGTAGTAGTCTTCGTCTTCGTAGACCACGGTGTTGAACTGGCCCTCGCTGCGCAACGTCATGAGTCGCAACGAACCGTTCCCGTTCCCCTTTAACTTCGGTATGGGAACTGTGTGAAAGTTGGCCTTGCCGCTTGGCGTGGCGAACTTCGGTGCGTGGAACGTTCGCCCGGCAAGCTGGAATTCCTGTTTCGTTTTGTCGACCGCTTCGATTTCCCGATATCCCGGGATGATCGCGGCGATGGCCTCGCGAATAGCGTTGTGCTCCTCCATCTTGCGCCAATCGACGGGCGACGACTCGCCAAAGACGCGTTTCGCGATCCCGGCCACGACCTCAACTTCGCTCCGCGGCCCCACGTGGCGCACGGGGCCGCCATCGCTGAGGCGCACGTAGTTGAACATCGACTCCTGCGTGGTCGACTGGCGCTCCTCGTCGCGCGCGAGGACGGGGAGGATGATGGTCTCCTTGCCGAGGCCCATCGCGTGGCCGGTATTCAACGTCGTGTTCATGTACACGACGAGGTCGATCCTGCTCAACGCGTCCGCAGCGAAGTTCGCATCCGGGTTCGATCCGTAGAGGTTTCCGCCGATACAGAACGCCACGCGCACCTTGCCCTGCGACGCGTCGATCATGCTGCCCATGGTGTCCTGTCCGGGCCGTGTCGGCAGCGACACGCCGAACCGCTCTTCAAGTTTCTTGAGCACTTCCGCCTTCAGTTTCGGCGTAACGCCCATCGAGCCGATGCCTTGCACATTGCTGTGTCCACGAATGGGGAGGAGGCCCGCGTACCTGCGCCCGAGCATGCCGCGCATGAGCGCGACGTTGCCAATGGCCTGAACGTTCTGCACGCCGTGCGCGTGGTGGGTGACGCCCATTGCCCAGGCAAACACCGCGCCCTTCGATGCCGCATACGCATCGGTCACGCGATCGATGGCCGTGCGATTAACGCCGGACTGTTGGATGATTTCGTCCCACGTGACAGAATTCAGATGGCGCTCGAACGGTTCCCAACCGTCGGTTGCGTTCGCGATGAAGTCCCGATCGACCACGCCGCGCTCGAGCAGCGCTTTGGCAACGCCGATGAAGAAGGCGATGTCGCCGCCGATATGCGGTTGCACGTAGATATCGGCGATGCGCGTGCCAAACATCATACTGCGCACACTCGATGGAACACTGAAATTCACAAGTCCGAGTTCGCGAATGGGGTTGACGACGATAACTTTTCCACCGCGCCTTTTCAGGCGCAAGATCGTGCTCATCAGCCTTGGGTGGTTCGACGCGGGGTTTGCGCCGACGAGGAACAGTGTGTCGCAGTGTTCGATGTCGTCAAGCACGATACTCGCGGTGCCGGAGCCGTAGATGCTGCTCAGGCCGACACCGGAGGCTTGGTGGCAATAGTACGAACAGTTGTTGACGTTGTTCGTGCCGTAGACGCGCGCGAAGAGATTCAGGAGGAAACCGGCTTCGTTAGACGAACGCCCGCTGAAGTAAAAGAAGGTTTCGTCCGGCGGGGCCGATTTCAGTTTTGCGGCGATCTTGTCGAGTGCGTCGTCCCAGGAAATCTTCCTGTAATGCGTTTCCCCATGCGCCGCAATCAGCGGGTCGACGATGCGGCCCGCAGCCTCTAATTCGCGCGGGGTAAACCCCTGCATGGTCCGGAGATCGAAGGTAGTAAAGAACTCATCCGGTATGCGGCCCTGCATGTCGGCGGCCATCGCCTGGATGGATTTTTTACAGACCTCGGGGAAATGCCCTGCCTCGTTCACCATGCCGCCTAGCTGGCCACCCATTCCGAGCGCGCAGGTCTTGCAGGCGTTCTTCGCGCGGAGCGCGCGATACAGGCGCGCTACGCCGCCCACCTGCCGAGCCTTGCGCATCGCGTAGACTAGGGAAGCCCACCCTCCCGCGGACTTCGGCATTTTTCGCGCGGAACAACTGTCGGACATAGTTCACTCCGGAGTCGCAGCATTGGGGCGAATGAGTACCCGGACTGACCGAAAGTCCCGGAGTACCGCCGATACGAATATGCATTATACCGGGTTCCGATAAAATCAGGGTAGAATCTTCGAAGGCCTCACCGGAGGAAGCATGAATACGGGCCAATCGGTCTCTACACGCCAAACGAGGTTATCTCTTATGACAACGTCTGAGAGAGAGTTCGATTGTATAGCCGCAACATGAGAAGCGAGGTACGCAATCGACCCGATGCAAAGCGCGTCGGCGCAATGCGAGCGGCGAGTTGCGCGCAGCGCAGCAGACGGCGAAGCGATACTCACGGCAGAAGTGAGGGACCTGCGACTAAATGTGACTTCTGTGGTTGTTGCGAAGCAGGGGGGAGCCATTATGGAGTCGTTCGGGAATCGTAGGCTAGGACTAACCCATTCACGGACAAATCCTCGTCCAATTGCGGCCAGTGGATACCATACCCACCGGGAGAAAGTTCGGCGTCGCGCCGCTGTTCCGCGCCCGCGCGGGCTAGCTTATCCGAGCATTCACTCCACGGTATCTGAATGGTCCGATCAGCCAATACGATCGTAAGCGTGTTCTCGTCGGTCGAGATTCGGACGGCGGTTATCGGTGCAGTGGCTTGCATCGTTAATGCTCGACGGAAATTACCCCACTCATCGACGACGAGATTGAAAATGACTTGCCGAATATTAGGACGCTATCTTGGGGTCATTGCGTGTGACCACGCTTCCTCAATATCGAAGACATCAACCTTCAACCAGAACTTGCACTCCGTGCCGCCGTTGCGCGCGTGAATGTGGATGGGCTCGTTTCCTTCGTTCGCATAGAAGAACAGCCTCCACCCTTTCACAACGAGTACGGTCGGCACGGAGTACAGCCCTGCTTTACTTTACGCCACCATTCCGTGCGGATCGATGACGAACTTTTTCGCCGCGCCCTTGTCGAAGTCTTTGTAGCCTTTCGGGGCGTCGTTCAGCGAGATGATGGTTACGTTGGTTGCCTTCGCGATTTTGATTTTGTCGCGGAGGATGCATTGCATCAGGTTTCGGTGGTACTTCATGACCGGACACTGGCCCGTGGTGAAGCAGTGCGACTTCGCCCAGCCGAGGCCGATGCGAATTCCGAGCATACCGATCTTGGCGTTGTCGTCTACGCCGCCCGGATCGCCGGTGACGTACAACCCAGGTATCCCGATCGCACCACCGGCGCGCGTCACTTCCATGACGCTGTTCAAGACCGTCGCGGGCCGTTCGACGACCGATTCGGCCCCGTGCCCCCGCGCTTCAAAGCCGACGCAGTCCACCGCCGCGTCCACTTCGGGCACGCCGACGATCTGTTCGATTTGTTCTGCGAGCGTCGCCTTCTTTTTCAAGTCGATGACTTCGCAGCCGAAGCTCTTTGCCTGCTTCAGGCGTTCGGGGATCATATCGCCGACAATTACGCAGGCCGCGCCGAGCAAGTGACACGACGCCGCGCACGCAAGGCCGACGGGCCCTCCGCCCGCAACGTACACGATTGAGCCGGGCCCTACGCCGGCGGTGACTGCGCCGTGATAGCCGGTGGGGAAGATATCGGAGAGCAGGGTGAGGTCCTTAATCTTCGCCATCGCCTGTTCTTTGTCCGGGAACTTCAGCAGGTTGAAATCTGCGTACGGCACCATCACGTATTCGGCCTGACCGCCGACCCATCCGCCCATGTCCACGTAACCATAGGCCGCGCCGGGCCGCGCCGGGTTTACGTTCAGGCAGATTCCCGTCTTGCCTTCCTTGCAGTTGCGGCAACGTCCGCACGCGATGTTGAACGGCACCGAGCAGATGTCGCCCTTTTTGATGAATTCGACGTCGCGCCCGGCTTCCACGACCTGGCCCGTGATTTCGTGACCCAGGATGAGGCCCATCGGCGCCGTCGTGCGGCCGCGGACCATATGCTGATCGCTGCCGCAAATGTTGGTTGTCACGACCTTGAGGATTACCCCGTGGTCGCATTTGCGTTTGCCGAGTTCCAATTTCGGATAGTCGATTTTTTGGACTTCGACCACACCCGGCTTGATGTACGCTACTCCGCGATTTCCCGCCATACCGACCTTCTCCCACGTGTTGATTGAGACTCCACCCAAAAACGACGACACACAGAACATGCACAATGCCAGCGATCAGGTTCGCACTACATGGAGTTCCGCTGGACAGCCCTTGCGTCCATTATTCTGCACAGGGCGTCATTTGGCAAGTGGATTTCGCGGGGAGGGCCCGGCTGGAAACCAGAAATGGGATGCTGTCGCGTTGCAACGGTTGGTGGAGTACCTAGGCCGAGGGGGACGGCAACGCAACAGCATCCCACAGCAAGAGACGAATTGATTGGCTGTATTGTGGTGAAGAAGGCGGTGCGGGACAATAGGGAACCGTCCGGTATTTGCTATCGGGGGCTAGCCGGATGTTGTATAGTGGCAACAGGTTACCGACCGGAAGGTAGAGCGCCCGAGCACGCGCTGACGCCGGTACGTTCGCGAAGCTATGCTGGACCGCCTGTATAATACTGTCGTGTGAGGAATCAATTTCATGCCGCACCGTGTCTCACGACGACACCGGAAGATAGGTTGGCCCGAGGTCTGGCTGATTGGCGTGGTCGCGCTCGCGATATTTCCCGCGACCGTATGGTGGCAGCAACAGTACAAGCCCGAATGGAAAAGGACCGGCGGCCAGATTACGTCCAGCGAATTAACGCGCTCACACTACAACGCGCAAGATTACCGCACGATCGCCAAGGTGACTTACCGGTATTCCGTCGGCATGGCGAAGTACACGGGCAGATTCGACGGGTTATGGCCCGAAGTCGCCAGCCCGAACGCGCTCGCACCGGCGGAGATCGATAAGCTGAAAGAACCGAATCGCGAGGTGATCGTGTTTTACGATCCGGCCGATGCCGCGCGCAGCACGCTGCATCCGGACACCTCCGGCCCGTCACCGCTGTGGATCGTGCTTGCCGCGGCGGGATTGTGCATCGCGGGCGCGTACACGTTTCTCATCTATCCGGCGTGGCGCGCGTAGGGCCGCGCCGCGGAAATGAACACGGGCATCGCGCTGCCCTGCGCGATGCCCGTGTGTACTTGCAGGATAGATTTACGGCGACGCTGGGGCTGATTCCGCGGGTGCGGACTCCGCCGCCGGGGCGGGCGCCGCGTCCGTGGGCGCCGGTTCCGGTGCAGGCGGAGTCGCCGTTTCCGCGGGGGCGGG